>JAOZLK010000667.1 GCA_029934875.1 Bacteroidales bacterium
GGGAACAGAAGTAGTCATCTGCACCCCCGGAAGAATGATAGCCCACCTGAATAACAACTATGTGAACTTCGATGGCTTGAAGTACCTGGTGCTGGATGAGGCAGACCGGATGTTGGATATGGGTTTCTTCGAAGATATTACGAAGATTGTGCAGTACCTTCCAAAGGAGAGGCAGAACCTGCTCTTTGCTGCTACCATGCCTGCCGAGATCAGGAAGCTGGCCAAAAAGATCTTACATCAACCGGTTGAGGTAAGTATCGCCATATCCAAACCTGTTGAACGAGTGCTTCAGGTGGCTTATGTGGTTTATGAAACTCAGAAGCTTCCACTGGTTACCCATCTGTTAAAGGGCCGGGATCTGAAAAGTGTCATTGTATTCTGCTCCACCAAGCTGGCAGCCAAGCAACTGGGTAGACAGTTAAAACGAGAAGGATTGCTGGCACAGGATATACACTCAGACCTGGATCAGAAGCAGAGGGAGGAGATTATGCTCTTGTTCAGGAACCGAAAGCTCAACATCCTTGTTGCTACGGACCTTTTATCCCGGGGAATCGACATTGATAACATCGAATTGATAATTAATTACGATGTGCCTCATGAAGGCGAGGATTACATCCACCGCATTGGGCGTACTGCAAGGGCTGAGTCTGATGGAATTGCCATCACTCTGATCAGTGAACAAGAGCAATCCAAATTTGCCAGGATAGAGAAACTTCTCGAAAAGCCAGTTACCAAATCTGCAGTTCCGGAAGAGTTTGGAGATACACCTGAATATGATCCATCGAAATATCGGGGAAGGCCTCAGGGTGGCCGACCTCCCAGAAAGGGATCTGGAGGAAAATATAAAGGGAAGCGCCCAGGTGGGAAATCTGGTGGTAGATCTGGTGGTAACAATTACAAAGGATCACGCAATCGTTAGTCGTAAATCAGGTAATTCTCTCTTTTTTCCAGGTAGCTGTTCAGATCCGTTTGCCAGCTTGACCTGATCTTAGTTTCATTCCATCCTGCTTCAATCTGACTCCTCAGTTGCCCGGTTCCTGTCAGTTTTTCAAAATAGGGGATAAAGAAATCTGACTTATCCGGAAATTTTTCATAGGCATCCAACAACCATTCCAAATGGATTCTGGTCCATCCATCGGCAGGAATAAAATCTCTTAGATCCTTACCCACACACAATTGATCCTTGAATTTTGGATTACCCGAAACTCCTGGTATCCCGACTGGTATAAAGCTAAAGTCGCCCTCAAGGTCGGGATGCCCGTAAACCTCAAAGGGCATCGCAGTTCCCCTTCCTTCACTCAAAATTGTGCCTTCAAAAAAACAGGTGGATGGATAAAGGCGAATGGCATGGTCATTTGAAAGATTCGGCGAGGGAGATACAGGCAGGGAATAGGTGGTGGAATGAGAATAATTGATACAGGGAACCACCTCAAGTTCACACCATACCCCTTTACTCAACCATCCTTCCCCATTGATCATCCCCGCCAGTTCACCAATGGTGAGTCCATATACCACCGGGATCGGATGCATTCCGATAAATGAGGAGTAGTCCGGTTCCATCAAGGGTCCGTCCACAAAGTTGCCATTGGGATTTGGCCGGTCCAGAACCAAAAGAGGCACTCCGTTTTCGGCGCAGGCCTCCATGATGTAATGAAGTGTGGAGATGTAGGTATAGAATCTGGCACCCACATCCTGGAGGTCGAAGATCACCAGCTCCACGCCCTCAAGGTCGCCTGGACCAGGCTTTTTATTTGCTCCATAAAGGGAGACAATGGGAATTCCAGTTTCTGGATCCGTGGAGTCGTTTATGAGTGAACCTGCGGCTCTTTCTCCTCTGAAACCATGCTCAGGGGCAAATACTTTCAAAATCTGATCTTTCTGAACACCCCTGCTGAGCAAGGTGTCCACAAGGTGGGTGCCTTCTATCACGGAGGTATGATTAGCTACCAGAGCTATAGGTCTTTCTCCAATCAATGGCAGATATTGCTCCATCCGATCTGCGCCACATCTGATGGGTAGGTCCCCATTGCTACATGCATCACCCATGCAGAAAATGGACAAGAATGTGGATATCAACAAGCTCCTCATACCATAAAAATAGACAAAAGATAGTACATTTGATGGAGCAAATTCAGAATTATTGAACACTGAACTTTTTATCGTACGCCGGATGATCGGCAGCAGGAAAGGGGGACGCAATCTTTCCCGGTCCATCGTGGGGATAGCCATATTTGGCATAGCCCTGGGCCTTGCTGTAATGATTGTTTCGGTGGCCATTGTGACGGGTTTTAAGAATGAGATCTCAGACAAGGTAACTGGTTTTGGTGCCCATATCCAGATACTCAATCTTGACTCCAACCTCTCATATGAAACCCTTCCCATACCGGCCGGACTCGAAAGTGTGGAGAGCCTCAGGGCAGTGGAAGGAGTAAAAAATATTCAAGCCTTTGCCATCAAAGCAGGGATTATAAAAACAGGGGATGAGATTCATGGAGCAGTTCTAAAAGGGATTGACCAGAGTTATAACTGGGATTTCATCAACAAACATATTACCCAGGGAGAGGTCCTGAAACTGGCCGATAGTGTGAGAAGCACCCAGGTTGTACTCTCCGAAAAAATGGCCAGCCTTCTTAAGCTTGGATTAGGAGACCGGTTTACCATGTACTTCATACAGGACCCTCCCCGAGCCAGAACTTTTACCATCCAGGGTATATTTAATACAAGCCTGGAGGAGTTCGATCAATTGTATATATATTCCGACATCAGACAGTTGCAACGGCTAAACAACTGGCACGAGGCCCAGGTAAGCGGATACGAAGTGCTTTTGGATGATATGAATGATTTGCCGGCAATTACAGAAGTGGTACGCACCACGGTTGGGTTTGATTTTCTGGAGGACGGAAGCCGTTT
>JAOZLK010000131.1 GCA_029934875.1 Bacteroidales bacterium
TCTGCGAATGGGGTAGCATAATTGTTTCGCTCCCCTGCCTGAGTGAGAGATCAAGCAAATACTGTGCAATTTTCCCTTTAATTGTTGTAAAAGAAAGGAATCTGATCTTTCCCGAAAGGAATTGACCACGGCTGGATACTGCATGGAGGAAATTCTCCAATACACGTCCGTTACCCTGCATCATGTGCAGGAAGGAATCCCTGGGAATGGAGAGAATTTTTGCCTCTTCATTGGCAATAATATTTACCGGGTACCTGTTTTGACTCCCAAAGAGAAAGGCAGCTGCCAGGGGACGCGGGGCTTGGATATCCTCAATTTTTATCACCTTCCCTGCAAAATCAACCATCTCGCCTTTTACACTTCCTTCGATCACAATGCGCTGAAAAAGCACTTCATCCCCGGCCTGGACCACCATCTCTCCCCTGGCAAATTCATTGATCCGGAATGATGAATTTTTAAACAAGCTCTCCATCTCCATTCTGGTAATTCCTTTAAAAACAGGGCATTGCGTCAACAGGGAAAGGACCGGTTCTGAAAGATGCCGGTTTTGTGTCATCACTATAAGTTGTAGGAGTAAGAAAATACGAAGATGTGCGACTGCTGGGGATTAAGCCTGTTGAATTCATCCTCGAGGATGTAGCGGAGCCCCACCTCAGACCTGATATTCAGCCTGTAAGAACCTCCTGCGGCATAGCGCATTTTCTTGAAAAAACGCCCGTTGTAATTATTTATCAGGCCCCAGGGTTCCAGGGAGGCAAAAACATCAAAGCGGGTCCCGAAAATATGATAGGCAGCCTTGGCCCTGTACCTGTTCACAAAGGCATTCTCGCTGAAGCTGGTAATATAGAAAAACTCCTCGAAACCATACTGGAATCTTACCCGAAGGGAGAAATCCACACCCCATTCAGTGTACTTAGCGCTTGCATCGGCATGTATCCTGTATGCGGGATGCAGGTCACCATCTTTATCGGCGGCGCTAAGTAAGCGTAAACCTCCGCCAACACTCAGGTAATACAAGGGATCATAGGAAGCAGACAGGGTTAACTGGGTGCGGTCGTAGCGGGTGCTGTTGTCGTAGAAACGCTGCTCAAACTCACCCGATAGATCAATCCCGTTCTTCAGGCTTTTCTCCACCTCGGCCTCAAACCATGTTTGAAAATCCTTCTGCTGACCATAAAGCGTTCCAACTGAACCCGCAAGCAGAAGGGTCATTATAAAAAATATATTCCTGACTACCCTAGTCATCATCCCCATCATCCACCATCATGGATTCTTCCATATCATCGTTACTGGTCCAGTTCTCACTTTCAAAATAATAGATAATAACCCTTGCTGAATCTCTCAGGTAATCAATACGCCCGATCTCCACCCGGGTAATATTAATCCCGGTGCGCTGCTCCAGGTCCTTGATCAATTCTGCCCGGTTTTCCGGTTTAATCAACTCAACATTCTCATAGTTTATCACCTTTTTGGTCTCATGCTTGAGAAGAAAGACCTTTTCAAGCAGGTAGGTTACCGTCAGGACCGCAATATTTGTGAATACCAGCTCCGCATAACTCACCTTACTGTTAGCCAGGGCATTAATCACAGATATTCCAATTACCAGGAAGAGATAGGACATTTCCCTGATGGGAATCTGACGGGTACGATACCTGATGATTCCGAAAATAGCGAATAATCCGAGTGCAAAGCCCAGCTCAATCTTAATATTCTCCAGGAGGAAAACCATGAAAAAGACCACTATACTGATGAGTATATAGGTAAAGAGGTAGTCTTTTCGGGGGGTGATCCGGTAATAGAGATACCTCACAAGAATTATAACAACCGTTAAATTCCAGACAGTCCTGAGTATTAGATCGATGAAGTCTTCCCAGTTAACTAATTCAATATTTAAAAATTCTGGCATGGATTAAATGTTTTGGGATTGTATGTGATGTTGATTGATTTTACGCACCAGGCGTAATTTCTGCTTAAATAAGTTTTGTTTGAGCTCTGGATTTAACATGGCCATTCCAATGCAGTATTTACTGATGCGCCGGGCAGGGATCCTCGAACTTCGCAGGGCAGCATGAAAGCTGGATCCGGCAAGGTGAGTCCCATATTTAATCTCGGCAATGGCCACTCCCGGAACCTCCATGCTGTTTTCAGAAATTGACGAGTTGAAAAAGAGCCCGTAGTCGAGGGTGACTCTCTCAGTCTGGTTCTCATTTACCAGGGTAACCCTTTTGAAACTATTTTCAAGAACAGGAACAATGTGATCGAATTTGTAAGGTGTAAACTCGGCAAGGAACTCCTCTTCGGTGCTCCTGATGGCAACATCACCGTTTCCGGTTTGTATCCTGTTTTTTATGGTCACACCCTTTCCGTTCTTCTTTTTCACCTCAAGAAACATGTCGTTTGATGTGCCATATTTGCGAAACCTTATTTTGTGTCGGTTCACCAGGCCGCGATGATGCATATGATACATTGCCAGTTCGGGCGTGTCGTAATAGTAGGTCTGGTATTCCTGGGCACGAACATCGTTAATCTCAAGTACCCGGTATTGATCGGAAATCTTTTCCAGTAAGATTGGAAGAAGTCCCACATCGAAAACATACTTGCTATCCTTCCGCCGCATAAGACTGGCCTTCAGAACCTCCTCAAGAGAGATCCCCCTCATTCCCGCCAGTATCGCCCCTATATTACTTACTGTACTCATAAACGTACACCTTCTTCTTATAGAGTTTGTCCCTTTCGTTGAAATATTGCTTCTCGACCCTGAAACCCTCCTCGAAAATGTACTTTTCGGTTCTGGTCACTTTTCCCCTGGCATTCAGGAACACTTCCTCAATAAGGTTCCGGTCCTCATCATAGCTGTATTTTTCCCAACGGGTCACCTCTCCGCGTTTATTGAATTCCTGGAGTTCAATCACCTCGCCATCCTCATTGAATTTCTCAATGGACTCCACCTGTGGCTCATCCAGACCTTCTTCAATAAAGTATTCATTCACTGTTAAAGAGACAATGCCTGCGTCCCTGATATCCTTCCTGTCCTGTCCGTTCAGTGCAGCTGCAAGGCCCACCATCAGACAGATCATCAAAGTGTATTTGGCTGTTCTAATCATATCTAAATTTCCTCAATTGTGATTTCTCCCAGATCGACAAGCTGGTCAATTTCCGTAATGCTTGCTTCAAACTCCAGAACCACATGTTCTGTTACCTTGGTAACGTCTTCTGAATAGAGAAATATCCTGTATTCTCCGGGGATCAGGTTTCTGAACTCAAAACGACCGTCATCCTGAGTCCTTACCCTTTCGTCGTAGAAGGTATGATCACCATATGTGAGATAAACCTCATGTTCATGTGCAAAGTCTATATATTCCACCACCAGGTTGGGCCAGCGTGAGTCGTTGTCATACTTGATCTTTTTCACTACTCCGGAAATTACAGCAGCACCATCATCAAAGTCTAGTCTTGTGTTCTTCTGAAGCTCACCCAGATTAACTTTCTCCCCATCCCCCAGGCTTACCTCGATCGTGTTCCATTCATCCTCATAAACGGTGGATGTGTCTTGTGACCGGTAGTAGACTTGGTAGGTTCCCGGATAGAGATAATCAAATCTGAAATCGCCCGAGGTGCCAGTATTGACGCGATCACCCGGTGCTTTGTCGCTCCCGAAGAGAACGAATACCTCCTCGTCGACAGCCGGGACAATTCCAATCAGTTCACTGTAATCATCATTATAAAGCTGTTCGACAATAACACCGGCGATGGATCCGGTACCTCCCAGACCTTCACTTTTATCACAGGAAACAGTCAGCAGCCCCACAAGGGTCAGCATAAGGAAAATATGCCATTCAATCTTTCGAAATATTCTTTTCACTCTTTTATACATTAAATCAACCTTTTCTTAATGATTCCTTCAAATTTGGGTGCAAAAATAGTAAAAATCCCCGTCTATGTCCTACCCTTCACTAATGGTTTATCAAAGCTTTCAAAAAAACGCATCGCGAAGGGCTTTGGATTCGTCGTCTCGACATATACGGCAATGTTGTAACAAATGTTACCGAATTGTTACCCTACTTGTGCCCATCTTTGTGTCAGTTTAATATTGACCAGGCAAAATTAAAATAGTTTAAAACAAAAAGGCAAAGATATGATACGAGAAATGGTAAAAATTGACGAGGATTTATGTGACGGATGCGAACAGTGTATTCCCAATTGCCATGAAGGCGCCCTGCAGATGATTGACGGCAAGGCCAGGCTCGTAAGCGATTTAATGTGCGACGGGCTGGGAGCCTGCCTGGGACATTGCCCACAGGGTGCCATTACCATCGAAAAGAGGGAAGCTGAGCCCTACAATGAAACCAAGGTAATGGAGATTATGGTAGAAAAAGGAGCCAATACAGTAGTGGCCCACCTTTCCCACCTGAAGGAGCACAACGAAATGGAATACCTGGGTGAAGGTGTCAGGTATCTTAAAAAACACGAGGATGAACTGGATTTCGAAGTGAGAGAGGTTTTAAGCAGGGTTCACAACTCGCACGTGGAGGAGGAGCAACTTGCCTGTGGCTGTGCCGGATCAGAGGCGCGCAGTTTTGCACCACAGTCAGCTGCACCTCAGTCAGCTGCCGCTCAGCCAGTGGCTATGGCCCCGGTATCCATGGCGGCAGCTACGGGCACAGGCGGTAGCCAACCATCAGAATTGAGGCAATGGCCCGTACAGATGCACCTGATCAATCCCGCTGCTTCCTATTTCCAGCAAACCGACCTGGTACTTGCAGCCGATTGCGTTGCCTTCTCCCTGGGAGATTTCCACTCCAAATGGTTGAAGGGAAAAACCCTTGCCATCGCCTGCCCCAAACTGGATGACGGTCAGGATTCTTACATTTCAAAGATTAAATCAATGATTGATGACGCAAAAATCAATACCTTAACGGTGATGATGATGCAGGTTCCCTGCTGTGGAGGATTGCTACAACTTGTAAAAGCAGCCACCAGCCAGGCAGAAAGAAAAGTGCCCGTTAAAGCGGTCATCGTGGGAGTTGAAGGAGAGATTCTGCAGGAAGATTGGGTTTAATTAAATAATACATGAGCGGAATTTTCACCAAACTCGCCCCTCCACCCCGGTGGAGAGTTCCTGTAATTATTATTTCCGGCATGCTCTGTGGATTGCTGTTTTACCTCTTACATATCTCCAGGGCCGCTTCCTACCTTTCAGATGATCCCTCAACCTGTATGAATTGTCATATTATGGCTCCGCAGTTTGCCACCTGGATGCACAGTTCTCACAGGGAAAACGCCAACTGTAATGACTGTCATGTACCACACCAGAATGCAGCCATCAAATACTGGTTCAAGGCCAAGGACGGGATGAGGCACGCAACTGTCTTTACCCTCCGGAATGAACCCCAGGTAATTATGATCAGGAAGGAAGGACAGGAGGTTGTACAGGAGAATTGCATCCGCTGTCACGCTAAGCTGCTTACCGATGATAAAGTGTTGAACTATACCGCCTCCACTCACCATGCCAGAATGGAGAGGCCTTGCTGGGAATGCCACAGGGAGGTCCCTCACGGCAGGGTTAACAGTCTTTCAAGCGTACCCTATGCAAGGGTCCCGGTACAGGGCAGCCCAATACCCGGATGGATGAAACTTACTAGAAAACCTTAACCTTAAGCTCCTTAATATGAAACCCATGAAGCCTTTCACCATACAGATTAAACAAAAGCCCTGGCTGGGCTGGCTCCTCTTCCTGGCAAGCATCGTCATTGTTTTTATCCTTGGCCTTCTTGCTTCTTCAATAATTGAAAGAAGATCTGAAGCAGCATTTGCATTTACGCCCCAGGTAAGGTATGGCGATTATGAACCCAGGAACGAGGTGTGGGGAAAGAATTTTCCCATGGAGTACCAGAGTTATAAAAAGACATCCGACACTCTTTTCAGAAGTAAATACAATGGATCGGCTACAATCGACATGCTGGAGATCGATCCAAGGCTGGTGGTGCTATGGGCCGGTTATGGTTTTTCAAAAGCTTATAAGCAGGGACGGGGGCACTCCTATGCCATCACAGATGTTAGGAACACATTGAGGACCGGAGCTCCCATGGATGGTGGCAAAAGCCCCATGCCCAATACTTGCTGGACCTGCAAGAGTCCCGATGTACCCAGGCTTATGGAGGAGATGGGGCCTGCAGATTTTTACAGCGGCACCTGGGAGGAGAAAGGACACGAAATAGTTAACAGCATCGGCTGCGCCGATTGCCATGATGCTTCAACAATGGAACTGCAGATTACCCGGCCCGCCTTAAAAGAAGCTTTTGAGCGTTTGGGTCGTGACATTACTACAGTTTCACACCAGGAGATGCGATCGCTTGTTTGCGCCCAGTGCCACGTGGAGTACTATTTCAATAAGGAAATTATAGAGGGTGTTCCCTACCTGACCCTTCCCTGGGACAATGGTTTTTCGGCCGAGGCGATGGAAGAATACTATGATGAGATCGAATTCTCCGATTGGACCCATAAACTGAGTAAGGCTCCCATGCTAAAGGCGCAGCATCCCGGTTATGAAATATACTCCACCGGGGTACATGCGGCTCGTGGTGTATCATGCGCCGATTGCCATATGCCCTTTATGAGTGAGGGAGGTCAGAAATACACCGATCATCATGTACAGAGCCCATTAAATAATGTGGCCAACTCGTGCCAGGTTTGCCACAGGGAGGAGACCGCCCAATTAATAAGGGATGTTTATGAGCGACAGGACCGCATCATCGAGAACCGCGACCAGCTTGAGGTCTTACTGGTCAGATCGCACGTGGAAGCGAAGCTGGCCTGGGACCTGGGTGCAAATGACGATCAAATGGCCCTGATCCTTCTGGATATCAGGCATGCCCAGTGGAGGTGGGATTACGCAGCAGCCAGTCATGGTGGGTCCTTCCACTCACCCCTGGAGACTTCAAGGGTTATTGCAACAGGCATTCATACCGCCCAGGAGGGACGCATTAAGCTTAGTCGCCTGCTTTTTGAGCTTGGACATACCGGCGAAGTGCCCTATCCCGACATCGCAACAAAGGCAAAAGCACAGGTTTTTATCGGAATGGATGCTGCTACATTGAAGGCCGAAAAAGAGGCTTTCCTGGAAAGTGTGACTCCCCAGTGGGATGCAAAAGCAGCAGAAAGAGAAGCTCAATATCCCGTTAAGTCCCTGTTTGAATAATCAGGAGCAGGATGAGAAATAAAAAACTAAGACTCCCGGCAGGTGTTTTTATCACCGTTGTATTCCTGCTATTCTTTGTTCAGTGGAAAGTTGAGAATCCCATGCTCCTGGCCGAGCGCTTTATAAAGGGAGGTGGATGGTTTGAAGTGTTTGCAGTGGGACTATATGGAGCGCTTGTAGCCTGGCACATGCAGGACCCTGGCAAAGTCGCCCGATGGAGGAAATACACCTGGTTTGCATTCTCCATTGTATTTTTCTCCCAGCTTCTCCTGGGACTGCTGCTTTCTGATATTTTCCTGATGTCCGGTAAGCTTCACCTGCCGGTTCCCATGATGATCCTGGCCGGCCCCATTTACCGCGGTCACGCCTCGGTTATGACCATCCTTTTCCTCAGCACCGTCATTCTCTCGGGCCCTGCATGGTGCAGCCACCTTTGCTACTTTGGGGCTATTGACAATATAGCTGCATCAGGCAAAACCAGGCGCGGACCCATCAGGTATAAATGGGCCCTGAAGTGGACCGTCCTCCTGCTGCTTATTGCAGGGGCCGTAGTACTGCGATTGATGAAAGTACCGGTACTGTCGGCCACCCTTCTCGCAGGTGGCTTCGGAATCCTTGGCCTGGGCATCATCCTGATCATATCCCGCAGGGAGGGCCGCATGGTTCATTGTACCTCTTACTGTCCCATTGGAACAGTCGTAAACCTCACCCAGAAGGTAAATCCCTTCAGAATGTACATCGATGACTCGAGCTGCACCTCCTGCATGATATGCACCACTTCCTGTAAATATGACGCCCTGAACGAGAGCGATATAAAAGCCAGGCGTCCCGGGAACACATGCACCCTGTGCGGAGACTGTGTATCGACCTGCCACGCTTCATCCATCAAGTACCGTTTCCTGAAACTTTCTCCCGACCAATCCAGGAATCTTTATCTGCTTATTACCATTTCCCTTCACGCTGCCACCATGGCGCTGGCAAGAATATGATGTGAACAAACAATATCATTGTCCATAAGTTAAACACCCTTATTGGATATAATTCACTATTTTTAGGAGAGATCATTAGCGGTTTCCATGAACACCATAACAGATTTTCTGCAAACGAACATCGGTATCAGTCCGGATAACCAGACTAAAATCCTCTATTCGGCTGTCATTCTCCTGGTGCTCGGGGTCCTTCGCTTTTCCATCCTGAAGATCGTATGGAGGTTTACCGAAGATCCCAAACTGAGGTATAAGTGGAAAAGGTCGGTTTCCTTCATCATTGGTTTGCTTACAGTCATCCTCATTGGGTCTGTCTGGATCAAGGCCATCGGTCAGTTTGGAGCTTTCCTGGGGCTATTTACAGCGGGCCTGGCCATTGCCCTCAAGGACCCGCTTACCAATATTGCCGGATGGCTCTTCATCATGACCCGCAATCCTTTCAGCCTGGGCGACCGGGTTCAGATTGGCAAACAGGCAGGCGATGTAATCGACATTCGCCTTTTCCAGTTTACCCTGCTGGAAATAGGTAATTGGGTGGATTCGGATCAGAGTACAGGGAGAATTATCCACATTCCCAATGGCACCGTCTTTACCAAAGCCCAGTCCAATTACAGCTCGGGGTTCAAATTCATCTGGAACGAAATTTCTGTACTGGTAACTTTCGAGAGCGACTGGAACATGGCCAGGGACCTGCTGCTGAAAATTGTCAGTGAACACGCCAAGGAACTGTCCTCCGATGCTGAGAAAAAGATCATTGAAGCCAGCAAAAAATATATGATTTTCTATCAGTACCTCACCCCCATTGTATATACATCGGTGCGCGATAGCGGGATCAAACTTACCATGCGTTATATCTGTGACCCCCGAAAGAGAAGGGTAACCGAACACCTGATCTGGGAAGATGTGCTCCGGGCCTTCGCCACATACAAGGACATCGAGTTTGCCTATCCTACCCTGCGTTACTTCGACCGCAAGGTGGAAAAGGATGATTCCCCCCTTTAAGCTCCTCCGGAATTAAATTGTTAATAATTATTGATCATTTTTTGCGAAATCTTTAAGATCAATTCAATTAAATATTCTAATTTTTCTCTCGAAAGCCAATAGTTCAACTTTACGCACCCCTCTATGAAATCTATGGATTTATTATCCATACTTTGTCGTATGGACTAATTAATCAGACTAAAAGCCACCGGATGTCCTGCCGAGTTTGCCCATAAAATTGGCATTTCTGAACGGACCTTATACAATTATCTTCGAATTCTTACTGATCTAGCGTGAGTTTATTACGACACTGCTTGCAAAACGCCGTAAGAAGCAGAGCATCATAAAGATAGGCGTTATTTATTTGTATACA
>JAOZLK010000668.1 GCA_029934875.1 Bacteroidales bacterium
GACAAAGGTAGTTTATTTGTTGAAACTGGTATTATGTCAATGCTCAATCCACTCGGTATCGATTGCCATTGTCGTTGTGAAATTTACTAGGATCTCGAACCTGTCTGCACAAATAACGCTACTGCATACCACTATTATCGTCCATACGAGAATTCGGCCAAGCAGTTCCGGAACTATTCCAAACATGTGAAGTTAAAGGCAGGCGACTTCCCCCCTATCCTGGATATTGAGAAAGCGAGTCCATATGGTGCAGAGAACCCGCGTAAAGGTGTTCTGAACTGGCTGAAACTTGGTGAGGAACATTACAAAGTGAAACCTGTCATATACTGGAAAAAACGGAAGCATTGGTTCTTCGTCACATTTGGGGACGTTTTCAATAATTATAATGAATTTTAAGTATCAGAAAAACAGTCAAATAATTCATTATTTCTATTGCTATTGAGACGGAATTGTAATACTGAAAATAATGGAACAGCTAGCTTTGAGTTGTTGCAAAAAAAGTGATTTGTCTCAAACTACCACAGATCCCGGATTCGTACTTTTATTTCCTGCTCATCTTTCAATAATTTTACTAATTCCTGGGTATCGGTTCCCCCGTAATGATATGGGTAAAGTATCTGGGGACGGAGGGTCAGGGCAGCGTCAGCCACCATTTCCGGAGTCATGGTGAAAGGTGTGTTCATGGGAAGAAAAGCCACATCTATTGCTTGATTTATATCCTCATACTCAGGGATATTTTCTGTATCACCTCCTATCAGCACATGCGTGGTGCCAAAGGTGAGGATATACCCGTTTCCTTCACCCTTTGGATGATAAGGAATCCCATTTGATCTCACATGTTTGATATTATATGCAGGGATGGCCCAAATGCCTATATCTTTAATGTTTTCCTTATCGCCGTTCTCCATAACAATTCCTGTGAAACCCTCCAGTTGCTCCAGGCAGGTCCGGGTCATAACCACACTTGTTTCATCTTTCAACAGGTGTTTGATAGCTTTCAGATCCAGGTGATCACTATGCTGATGGGTTACCAGGATCAGATCTGCATCTGGAAGGTTAGAATAGTCAGCCGCCATCATTACGGGATCGATATGGATCACCTGATCGTTGAATTTAAACATCAGGGAGCCATGGCCTATAAAGAACATTTCCAGGTCTCCCCCCGAGGTAGGGATCACATCACTTTTGAACTGTCCTTGCAAGGGTAGTGCAGTAAAAACGAAGGCTACTAAAGTAATGACTGACAATTTCATGTTAAAAAAAATGATTTTGTTTAAAGTTAAATCGAAAAATTCAAATGGTCAAATTCGGCCCTGAATTTGTGAATTCCGTGAAAGTGATCCGATCTCAATCCAGATAAAACATCCCCAAATATGACGAAGAACCCATTTAAATTGGCGAGGTGGTCAAATAACTCTGGCGTAGGCATGGTCCATCGAAATCGGCCAGATGGGGTCTCTTTGGTTGTTTTTTCCAATTGCCTGACCCTTTCATGCTCTGCCTGGTATTTGGATCAAATGATTCCAAAATTCCTTTAGTCCTCCGGCAAGGGCAAGTTCATTTTCTGAAGAATTTCAATGAACCTGGGATTGTCATACAAAGGTTCAAAATTGTAGGCTTTTGTTGCAATGTATGGCATAGTGGGATCGCGAATTTCATATCCTTTTTCAATCTGATCCATGACTTTATCATATTGATCTGCCTTGGTATAAACGATTGCCAGTTCCATAGAGCTTATGATATTGTTGTTGGCCAGATCTTCATACAGGGGTACTATTTTTTCATAGGCAGATGAAAAGCCCTGCTCATTGAAGATCCTCTTGATTTCCATAAAGGCTTCTTCGTCAAACTGTTCTCCCATAAGCTCCAGATAATGTGGTTCTGTCTCAATTACCTTATCATAATCTCCGCAAAGAAAAGACACTAGATTAAGAAAATAATTAGCCATAAGGTTATTTGGATTATCAGCTAATAGTTTTTCTATCTGAGTCAGGTCAGCCTCACACTCATTTATAAATAATTGTGCTGCTGTAAACATTATTTGAACCAAAGGATTTAATGGATCCAGGTCAATCGCCAGCTCGGCCTGTGGTAATGCTTCATCATGCCTCTGAAGTACACACAATAAATGTGCATACCAGATTCGCGATATGGCATTGCTGGGATTGATTGCCAGTGCTTTTAAAAACTCCCTTTCAGCCTTTGCCCAGTCCCATTCTGATACAAAAGCTATCCATCCCATTAAATGATGGGCTTCAGAAAGATCCGGATCCAGTTCCAGCGCTTTATTAAGATTTTCGAAGGCTATTGAAACGGCAGTGGAAGGTGTTTCAAAACCCATCTGTGCGAACGTCATCCAGACATTTGCCAGGCCCAGATATAGTGATGCCCAGTCAGGATCCTTTTCAACAGCACTATTCAAATAATCCCTGGCTTTATTCAATGATGCTTCACTGAAAGCCCCCCAGTACTGTTGACTCCTGAGATAAGCATCAAAAGCCTCCCTGTCAACTGTCCTTGATTTGGCAAGCAATCGCTCTTCTTCTGGAGTAAGTTCTATCCGAACCTCTTCTGCAATTCTCCTTGTAATCCCGTTGTAGAGGTTCAAGATCTGCCCCTTATCCTCATTGTAATCTCCAACCCAAATCTGCTGTTCTTCTCCAGTAGTACTTATCAGGCTGAATCGCATACATACGCTATCGCCAAAGCACATAATACCGTTTGAGATTAAAAGCCCCTAATGCAACAGGAAATTTTTATGTAAATGTACGAGGTGTATTACATTTTGGAACAAAACATGATAGATATGAGATAAGCATTCCTAAAAACGGTGGAGAAGACCAACAAGGCTATAGAGTAAAGTCTTTTTCTATTCGCATTGTTGATTAGTCTATTTAGTCA
>JAOZLK010000669.1 GCA_029934875.1 Bacteroidales bacterium
CGAAGAGGAGCTGGGGAGGTTTAAAGACTATATGGCCGAAGCGACTGCCGAGTCATCCGAAACCGGCATGGTTTTACAGGAAGGCGGTGAAATGATCCTGCATCCCTTGAAGGATATGGGGCCCGAGGTGTGGTCTGGATTTCAGGAGAAATTTCTGAACATGGAGGAATGAAGATCCGGCCCTTTTTTGTAATTTTAAAGTTTCCGGGTTCTTCGCCCGGAGGCTTCTTATACTTATTCTGGTGAGCAATAGACAAGGCAGTGTTAAAAGCAAAGGAGTGGTCCGGAATTTTGTCCGTTTCAGGTCCTCCATTTATGGTAGGGTGGTCTTCATCATTACAGGATCACTGGTCATTCTTTTTGTCCTGTTCAATCTTCTTTTCAGGTCGGTTTATATGGATTTCTACAACCGTACCATCAGCCAGAATGGTGATAACATCAGCTCCATCATAGAAGGATCTCTCTATTACTCCATGCTGGAAAATGACAAGGCCATGCTCCGGCGGACCATGGATATGATCAGTACCATGTCGGGCATCGATGAGGTGAACCTTTATAATGATCAGGACCAACTGGCCTATTCATCTGTTGACAGGGAGGAAGATTGTCATTGTAATCCCAACTGCATCTCCTGTCATTCCGATATGGAAAGCCTCCTTTCTAAGACAGAAAAATCTTACGCGGTGGTGGGCGATATTCCCGAATGCGGGATTCATCAGCATGTGGCCGGTGTCAGGCATTTACTGATCAGTCAACCCATTTTCAACGAACCATCCTGTTATACGGCAGCTTGCCATGCTCACCAGGAGAGCGACATAGTATTGGGATCCCTTTTGGTGACCATGCCGCTTGATGATCTGGATTCGTTCTCGGTTGAATCTTCCACCGACTTTATGCTCCTGGCTTTGCTGATTATCATCTTGCTGGTAAGCTTCCTGGTTATATTTACCCGGAAACGGATCAAGGATCCGCTGCACTCCATTATTAAGGCCAGTGAAGCTGTGTCATCGGGCAACAATAAGATCCGATTGGAGATCAAACCCAATTTGCTGGATGACATGCACATGGTGTCGGTGGCATTCAATAACATGCTCGACAAGGTGGATGATGCCACCAGGGAACTTCAGAACTGGTCACAGCAACTGGAGTATAAGGTGCAGAAAAAGTCGGAGGAGCTGTCGGAGGCACAGAACGAACTGATTCATGTGGAGCGGATTGCCTCTCTGGGCAAGCTTTCCTCTTCAGTTGCACACGAAATTAACAATCCTCTTTCCGGCATCCTTATCTACAATAAGCTAATCTATAAGCAGCTTAACAGTGGAGAGTTTTACCATCCCAAGAAGGAGTCCATCCTGAAGAACCTGAAACTGATCGAGTCGGAGACCAAGCGCTGTGGAGATATTGTGAAGGGCTTACTGGACTTTTCAAGAAAAGACCGGGAGGATTTTGAACCGGTTCAGCTGCACAAGTTGCTGGATGAGACCTATCGTTTGATGACTCACTCCATAAAAATGGCCGATTGCAGCTTCCGGAACGACTATTCAGCCACTTCCGATCAGGTGATTTGCAGTCCCAACCAGGTTAAACAGGCTTGTGTAGCCCTAGTGGTGAATGCCACGGAGGCGATTCATGAGCAGGGCGAAATCGTGATCCGGACCTTCAATCCCGACCAGGAGCATATTTCTGTGGCCATTTCGGACAATGGATCGGGAATTTCCAAGGATGACATGCCCCATATCTTCGAACCATTTTTTTCCACCAAGCATAATACCAGCGGCATTGGACTGGGGCTCTCTATTGTGCATGGCATTGTGGAGAATCACAAGGGTAAAATAGAGGTTGAGTCCCAGCCCAACCAGGGAACAATAATTACAATCACGCTCCCCTTACAGGGATCATAAAAATGAGATCATGTCCAACCGAGTTTCTATTCTGATTGTTGATGACGAAGATTCCGTCAGGGATTCACTTTTCAACTGGTTTGTCGATGATGGTTATCGTGTCGATTGCGCCGAAAATGCAAAACAGGCTCTTTTGCTGCTGAATGAAAAAGAATATGACATTGTTCTGGCCGACATCAAGATGCCGGGCATGGATGGGATGGAGATGCACAGGCGAATCAGGGCGCTTCCCCATGTGCCCATCGTCATTATCATGACCGCCTTTGCATCGGTGGATACTGCTGTTCAGGCATTGAAAGAAGGAGCTTTTGATTATGTGACCAAGCCTTTTGATCCAGACGATTTGTCGCACCTGATTCGCAATGCTGCCACCCAGGTGGCATTGAAGGCTGAGAACGAGAACCTCAGGGAGAAGATTACCACCCTGGTGGATGTGGAGGATATTGTTGGGAAGAGTGAGCCCCTGAAAAAGGTGCTGAAGGAGGTTGAAAAGGTGGCCACCGCCGATTCTTCTGTAATCATTACAGGTGAGAGCGGAACTGGAAAGGAACTGGTAGCCCGTGCCATTCACTCCAATTCACCCAGGAAATACTTCCCCCTGATCAGCGTTCATTGTGGTGCCCTGTCGGAAAGTCTGCTGGAAAGTGAGCTCTTTGGTCATGAGAAGGGGGCTTTTACCGGTGCTACCTTTAACCGTAAGGGGCGCTTTGAGATGGCCGATGGAGGGACCATATTCCTGGATGAGATCGGGACAATCTCTGCTAAAATGCAGGTGGAGTTGCTTCGGGTTCTGGAATCGAAAAGTTTTGTACGGGTGGGTGGAAATAAGGAAATCTCCTCCGACTTCAGGGTAATCTGCGCAACAAATCGCGATTTGAAGGAGATGGTGAAGAGCGGAACTTTCAGGGAGGATCTTTACTATCGTCTCAATGTGGTTAATATCAGTATTCCTGCACTTCGGGAGAGATCTGATGACATACCCATGCTGGTA
>JAOZLK010000670.1 GCA_029934875.1 Bacteroidales bacterium
AGTTTGGAAGCATTACAGAATGGTACTACAGGTGGCTGGCTGGAATTCGTCCCGATCCTGCTTTTCCGGGATTCAGGGAGTTTATCCTGGCTCCTTCGGTGCCGGCCGGACTGGATGCAGTACAATGCACCTATCGTTCCCCGTTTGGAAATATCATTTCCAACTGGAAAAAGCTGGATCAAAAGACGGTGCGTTATGAACTGGCAATCCCGGATGGAAGCAGGGCCAGGGTTTCTCTTCCTCTGAATTCCGACCAGAGAATATCCATGATTCAAAAAAAGCAGGAAAACGCCATACCTGTCCAGGTAGAAGATATTCAATCGGGCTGTTTTATGCTGGAGGCAGGGAAATATTACTTTACCGTTTCTCCGGCTCCCTGATAAATCTTAAATGTTTTTTGAATGCATATGAATAGAATTGTTCCTGTATTAGCCGCATTGGCCCTCTTATGCCAGGCATGTAAAGTCCCGGAATCCCCATCTCATGTTAAGGATCAGTACAATGTGGTATGGAACACTCAGAGTAAAAATTCCAGTGAGTCGATGCCCCTTGTGGGGGGCGATATTGCCTGTAATGTATGGGTGGAAGAGGGTGAACTGCTTTTTTACATCAGTCGAAGCGGGAGCTTTGATGAACTTGGAACATATTTAAAGTCAGGCAGGGTGAGGGTAAGCCTCAGTCCAAATCCTTTTGATGGAGCAGGATCCTTTCGCCAGGAATTAGTGCTTCGGGATGGTACTATAGAAATTGAAGGAAAAGCAGGAGACGCTGTTCTGAATGTTATAATTAAGCTCTGGGTGGATGTGCAAGATCCTGTTATCCATGTTGATGTATATGCAAACCAAAACATTGAGGTGGAGGCGGCCTATGAAAGCTGGAGGACCGGGGAAAGCGAATTGGCCCCTGGTAACTACGGGGAACGATTTGCCTTTTTTAACCTTATGGCCTACCCGGGCACAGTGGTGAGAAGCAAGGATGAAATTTTTTATTCAAATGGAGGTGTGCTGTTCTATCACCGAAATCCGGAGGAGAAGTTAACACCCGGGCTAATGATCAGGCAACAGGGCCTGGAGGAGGAGGCTGACAGGATTGCCGATGATCTTAAAGACCGGATATCCGGGGGACTTCTCTTCGGAGAAGATTTTATCCCGTCGGAAAAAGGCGGGGGAGAATATTTGAATACCCCTTTTTATTCCTGGGGGATCAGGAGCAAAAAGCCACAAAAAAAACATCACCTCTATGTGGCAACGCATATAGCTCAGGAAAAATCTCTTGAATCCTGGAAGAGGAAGCTCACTGATCTGGCCGGGGAAGCACCGGCAAATCATAAAATAGCATACCAGGAAACCATAAGCTGGTGGAAGGAATTCTGGGGCAGAAGCTGGATCATTGTTGATCCGGATAAAAACGAAGCTGGAAATCCTGCCTGGCAGATGGCAAGGAATTACCAGTTATTCAGGTACCAGCTGGGAGGAAATGTAAGGGGGGAGTACCCGAGCAAATTTAACGGAGGAAGCCTGACTTTCGATCCGGTGCTGGTCAGTGAAGACACTGATTATGGACCTGACTGGCGCAAATGGGGTGGCAATGTATTTACTGCTCAAAACCAGAGGCTCCTGTACTGGCCCATGCTTAAAGCTGGTGATTTTGATGCGATTCTGCCCCAGTTTGAGCTCTACCGTAAGGGATTACCAGGGGCCATGGCTCGTGTAAAAACACATTTCGGGCACCAGGGAGCAGTCTATTGTGAATATACCAGTGTTCCGGGAATACCCTTTGGCGATGGCTGGGGATGGAAAGGAGGTGAGAGTAATCGTCAACGGGGAGAGGAGATACCCTTTGGAGATCCCCGGGCCGATGCACTCAAGGGCTATGGAGATCCTGTAGAAGTGGGAGTGATGGCCAACAGGGCAATCGCGTACCACTGGGAATCCCAGGTGGAGCATGCCTATATGATCCTGGAATATCAGCGTTTTACGGGAGCTGATATTTCCAGCTATATGCCTTTTATCAAGCAGTCCTTGATATTTTTTGACAAACATTACCGAATGCGCCAGAAACTCAGGAATGGCAGAGAACTTGACGAAAATGGGAAACTGCTTATCTACCCGTCCACCTCTTGTGAATCTTACAGGGGAGCAACAAATCCCTCTGATTTGATAGCCGGACTGAAGGCCTGCATTGAAGCTTTGCTGATACTTGAAGAGGAATACCTGGATAAGGACGAGCTGGAATATTTCCGCAGCTATTATTCCATTATTCCTGACCTGAGCTATGGCGAAGAGAAGGGGGACAGGATTTTGAAACCTGCCGAATCCTGGGGACGCTATCAGAATGTGGAATGTCCGCAGTTTTATCCCCTTTTCCCCTTTAACCGCTTCTCCCTTCCCAACGATGATATGACCGTCTTTAAAAATACCTGGAAGCATGGAGCTTTTCCAAAAGGTTTGGTTCAAAGCTGGCACCAGGATGGTATATTTTTTGCCCGCATGGGGATGACGGAAGAGGCAGCAGATTATAATACAAAAAAACTCCAGGACAGTGAACGCCGCTTCCCTACTTTCTGGGGTCCTGGACATGATTGGGTCCCGGACCATAACTGGGGTGGTTCCGGGATGATTGGTCTTCAGGAGATGCTGATGCAGACCATTGGTGATAAAATTGTTTTATTTCCTGCCTGGCCCCTAAGCTGGGATGTGGATTTTAAATTACATGCTCCCCAGAATACTACCCTTGAATGCCGATTGGAAGATGGGGAAATCACTCACCTCAAAGTTCTGCCGGCAAGCAGATCCAAAGATTTACTTATCTTGAGCAAGGACATCTCCCTGAACAATTTCTAATGTAAAAATAAGTGAAAATATTGTCCAAGGAATCAATGCCACA
>JAOZLK010000671.1 GCA_029934875.1 Bacteroidales bacterium
ATTGGCGCAGGAAGGGTTGTCTACCAGGATCTGGTAAAAATTAACAGGGCTGTGAAGGATGGTTCCATCAAGGAGAATGAAGCACTGGTGAATGCCTTTACCTATGCCCGCGATCAAGGGAAGCAGGTTCACTTCATGGGTTTGCTTTCCGATGGGGGAGTGCATTCACTGGATAAACACCTCTACAAGTTGTGTGATATGACTGGAGACTATGATATTGAGAATGTCTTTGTCCATGCTTTTGGTGATGGTCGCGATACAGATCCAAAGAGCGGAAAAGGATACATGGAGAACCTTACCAGGCACCTGGCTAGCTCCAATGGGAAAGTAGCCTCTTTCATAGGTCGCTATTATGCCATGGATCGTGATAAAAGGTGGGAGCGTGTAAAGGAGGCATATGAACTGCTGGTGCATGGAAAAGGAAGAGCTGCCACAGATGTGGTAAGCGCCCTTCAAGAGTCCTATGACAAAGGTGTAACCGACGAATTTGTGAAACCTATCGTTATGGTAGACGATCAGAATCAGCCCCTGGGAATCCTCAAAGAAGGAGATGTGGTTGTCTTCTTTAATTTCCGTAACGACCGGGCTAAGGAGTTGACCATTGTTCTTACCCAACAGGATATGCCCGAGCTTGATATGCACACCATCCCCTTACATTACTGCACATTGACTCCTTATGACGCCACATTCAAAGGCTTGCATGTAATTTATGACAAAGACAATGTGAAGAATACCATGGGTGAAGTCCTTGCAGATGCAGGACTCAGTCAGTTACGCATTGCCGAAACTGAAAAGTATGCCCATGTCACCTTCTTCTTTTCAGGGGGTAGGGAAGAGGTATATGACAAAGAGACCCGGATTCTAATTGCATCTCCCAAAGTGGCCACCTACGATTTGCAGCCCGAAATGAGTGCTTTTAAAGTAAAGGATGCTGTTATTAAGTCCATCAACGAAGATGCTCCAGCATTTATATGCCTCAATTTTGCCAATGGCGATATGGTTGGCCATACAGGAGTTTATGAAGCCATAGAAAAAGCGGTCACCACGGTGGATCAGTGTGTGGGTGAGGTGGTGGAAGCAGCCCGGAAAATGGAGTATGATGTGATGATCATTGCCGATCATGGAAATGCCGATCATGCTGTAAACACTGATGGTTCGCCAAATACTGCCCATTCCCTCAATCCGGTTCCCTGTATCCTTGTTACTTCCGATTATAAGAAGGTTGAGGAAGGAATCCTGGCTGATGTAGCCCCCACTTTGCTAAAGATCATGGGTGTGGACAGGCCAGAAGATATGACCGGGAAGGTGCTGGTTAGTAATTAATAATCTGTTCCCTGATATTAAGGATCATGCCACAGATCTCGTCGAGGGTTTCCTGCTCATAGGTAATCTCCACTGAATTGGCGCGAAACATTTTATTCTGTTGGTCCAGTTTAAAACCCTCTTTTGAATACTTGATCTCAACCTCCCTGAAGATTTCTTTAAGCTGATTCAGAGGATGCATATATTTCCTGATGACCAACGATTCCTGGTAGTTGGCAAGCAATCCATAGAGGCTATTCAAAGCATACTTTTGCTGTAGGATTCTCTCTCCCATTTCGAGTATGGACTTGTCCTGATATATCCTCACGCTAATATACATGGCTTCGAGCCACCCGCCCAGTAAAGTAAGATATGCAAGTGACTCCTGGTTTTGATCCCTGAAATAGCTATCCACTTCCGTGAATATCTGATCGATCAAGCCTGTAAGGGAGTCAGGATTGTTAACATACCATTGGAGCTCATCCGATGTTTTTTCAAATATCTCCCTGGGCAGATCCAGGTTATTTGCCAACAACTCTATGTTTCTGTAATATTCACTGGACTCCACTTTTCGCTCAAAGAGTTTACAGTAACTCAGGTCCACCCCTAAAGCTCCTATAAGCAGGGCCATCTGTCCCGGATAATCATAAAGAGAAATCCGCTTCAAAGGGATGGTAAAATCCGGACTGAATCCCGTACCAGTCTTTTCGAATATTTCTATGATATCGGTTGGGAGCTGCATGGAATAGATTACTCCAATTGCTTCCTGAGCATCTGCATCATATTGGGGATCCTGAATAAAATCATCGCCAGAAGTAGGTGGACCGGAACGGTGGCATGCAATACTAAAAATTAACATGGAAGCTGTCCAGCAAGCTTTTTTAAGCATTCAAAACGATTTTAAGGATTTCCGAAACTAAAAATAATAAAACTTTAGATCATTAAACGCGATTTTAGGGCTCCGACGATTATATCAACAATTTCATCCTGTTCAAGCGTCATGCAATTCAGCTTGATATCGAACCTGGTATAGTCATTCCCTTTTCCCTGAAAGAAATCCCTAAAATGACCTCTTTTTTTATCAATATTCTGTGCATAATTCCGAGCTTGTTCAATGCTAATATCATGCTTGTCAGATACCCTTAGTGCTCGCCACTCCAATGGAGCTTCCAGATAGACATGAAGGGATTTGGGTATATCCCTGGTAATGGCCACCCCACCCCGACCTACGATAACCGCATTGCCTTCATTGGCAAATTTCCGGATGACCTTTGCGATGGTAGTCCGGATCTTCAGGTCAGATTTATAATAATCTTTGGATTGGGCGAGCAGCAAATCTTCAAGAATCCCCCGGCTCTTATAGTCAAATACATGCTGTATCTGGCTGGTTTCCACATTCAACTCCTTGGCCGCTTCCATCATGATTTCCTTGCTGATCCAACGCCAGGGATGCTCCTTTGCTCTATCTCTCTTCATGCTGTTAAGCCTTTTAATCAGAGCCATGGCCAAAATTTTTGCCGGACAACCTACTTCCCTTGAAAGGGTTATTACAGGTCCTGGATAGATATTTTTTACCGGATCTT
>JAOZLK010000672.1 GCA_029934875.1 Bacteroidales bacterium
TGCACCCCATGTATGCAGATACCCGTTCAGCCATTACCTCGCTGGAACAGGCCAATGATATGGCTGAGTATTTTAGTGACGACTACCTGGGAATTGCTGTGGATGTCTATCACCTGTGGTTTGATAATGACCTCGAGAGGCAGATTAAAAGGTGCGGTTCAAACAAAAATCTGTTTGCCTACCATATTTGCGACTGGAATGTTCCAACTACAGACATGCTGCTTGACCGGGGATTGATGGGAGAGGGTTGTATCGCCCTGAAACAAATTCGGACCTGGGTGGAAGAAGCAGGCTTCAGTGGTTTCAATGAGGTGGAAATATTCTCCACCAAATTCTGGGAGGGTAACCAGGATCTCTTCCTGGATCAAATTGTAAATGCATACAGGCAACATAGCTAAAACCTATTAAGATGAAGATACACAGGATAGGAATTATCATGAACGGTGTGACCGGCAGAATGGGAAAGAACCAGCATCTGCTCAGGTCCATTGTGGAGATTATGAAGCAGGGCGGAGTGAAGATCTCGGAGGACGAGTACATCATGCCAGATCCCATCCTGGTGGGGAGAAATGAAGCCAAATTGAAGGAGCTTAGTGCTTTGTCGGGCATAGAGAAATACACCACTGATCTCGAAACTGTTATCTCCGACCCGAACTATGAGATCTACTTTGATGCCCAGGTGACCGGGAGGAGGGCAGAGGCCGTAAAGCTGGCAGCCTCCAATGGAAAGCATGTCTATTGCGAAAAACCAACAGCTTCTGATTATAAAACAGCCATTGACCTTTATGACTTTTGTGAAAAGGCGGGAGTAAAACATGGAGTGGTCCAGGATAAGCTCTGGCTGCCGGGCATGTTGAAACTGAAACGCCTGATTCAAAAGGGCTTTTTTGGAAAGATTCTCTCTGTGCGGGGAGAATTTGGCTACTGGGTGTTTGAAGGGGATACGGTTCCCGCTCAGCGCCCTTCATGGAACTATCGAAAAGAGGATGATGGTGGAATTATTGTGGATATGTTGTGCCACTGGAGGTATGTTCTGGATAACATATTCGGAAAAGTTCAAGCGGTATCATGTATTGGAGCTACCCATATAAAGGAGAGGGTGGATGAAGAGGGTAATGCATATAAATGCACGGCCGATGATGCTGCCTATGCAAGCTTTCAACTGGAGGATGATGTTGTGGCCCATTTTAATTCATCATGGTGTGTAAGAGTCAGGCGCGATGACCTGCTGACCATACAGGTGGATGGAACCCTGGGTTCCGCTGTGGCCGGCTTGCGTGAGTGCTACACACAGCATTATGGCAATACTCCCAAGCCTGTCTGGAACCCTGACATTGAGCAGCCCATCAAATTTTATGAGGGCTGGTCGAAGATGCCCGAGCAGGAGATATTCGAAAATGCCTTCAAGGTACAGTGGGAACTGTTCCTGAAACATGTGGTGAAGGATGAGCCCTTTCCCTGGGATCTGAAGGAGGGGGCCAGAGGAGTTCAGCTTGCCGAGAAGGGCCTTGAAAGCTGGGCGAAAAGAGCCTGGGTAGATTTGCCTGAAATTTAATTTAGAGATGCCATGAAAAGAACAGCATTGATTACTGGTGGTTCCCGGGGCATAGGTCTGGGGATAGCCCTGGAGCTTGCCAGAGAAGGAATTGACCTTGCCATCAATGGAGTCCGTTCCGAGGACCAGGTCACCGAAGTACTGGATCAGCTCAGGGCCCATAATATTCAGGTTATCTACTGCCAGGGAGATATTAGCCAAAAGCCTGACAGGGAATCGATCCTCGAAAAGATTCGAAAGGAAATGGGTCAGCTCAACTTTCTTGTTAATAATGCAGGGATTGCCCCGAAGGAGCGGAATGATATACTTGAAGCCAGCGAGGAGAGTTTCGAATATGTCATGAGAACCAATCTGCAGGGGCCCTATTTTTTGAGCCAGGCTGTTGCCAACTGGATGGTGGAGCAGAAGAAGGAGAATGAAAGTTTCCCTGCTTCAATGATTAACATTAGCTCCATTTCTGCCACTGTTGTTTCGGTAAACCGGGGAGAGTACTGTGTAAGCAAGGCTGGTATGGGTATGATGACCCAATTGTTTGCCGTTCGCCTGGGAGAATCCAATATTCCGGTGTATGAGGTGAGACCTGGTGTGATCGAGACTGATATGACTGCAGGTGTGAAAGCGAAATATGATAAGCTTTTCGCAGCCGGACTGGCTGTTCAGCCCAGGTGGGGAAAACCAGGCGACATCGGGAAAATTGTACTTGCCCTGGTTAAAGGCCTCTTGCCCTATTCGACCGGTGAAGTGATCATGGCCGATGGCGGACTTACCATTCCAAGATTATGAAAAGAGAAAAAAGATACTGGATAATCTGTGTCATTCTTGTGGTGGGACTTATTATTCTGGCTTATACGCCATTAATGTTGCCCAATGGGGTTTATAAACCAACAATCCTGGGTTTACCCTATTCTCTGTGGACAAGTTTTCTGATTACTGTAGCTCTCGTGGTTTTGACGTATATAGGCTCTAAGGTTCATCCGGGAAGTGATGAAGGGGAGGGGGAAGCATGAAAATCTGGATCTTTATCTTCTTTGGGATTTTCTTTGCCCTGCTTGCTTTCGCATCCTGGAAATCGTACCGTCGTAATCGCTCGGCGGAGGAATTTATGCTCGCTGGCAAAAGCATTGGCCCCATCCTGGGTTTTTTAACCTTCTCAGCAGCTCTGTTCAGCGCTTTCACCTTCATGGGAATGCCTGATTTTTTCCGGAATCACGGTATTGGTGCCTGGACCTTCCTGGCCTTTTCAGATGGGGTCATGGTCTTTTTCATCCTCTGGTTTGGCTACCAGCTAAGGAAGAAAGCCAAAGAGCACAATTTCCAGGGGGT
>JAOZLK010000673.1 GCA_029934875.1 Bacteroidales bacterium
TAACATTTTTTACCTCATCCATGTCGCAGGAAGGAACAGGAATATGACCAATCTCTCCCGAAAATCCACGATGCCCCAGAAAAAGTCCATTGTTGTATATGGACATCGATATCCCCCTGCCAATGTGCAGAAACACATAATTATCATCATCCCAGCTCCTGGCGTTAATAACAGAAGCAGCCTGCGCATGAATATCATGCTCAACATGCAAATAATTAATCTCCGGCAGAATCCTGATTAGTTCTCTGAAATTTAAGTTGTTAATACCTCGGATCCGGGGAGTGTAAACCCACCTCAGATTTTTTACATCTACTCCTCCTGCAACAGCAAATGAAATACCCAGTATTTGCTCCGGTTTTACAGAACTCTCCAATAGAGCATTGATAAAGGCTTTTGAAACATATCCGGACAAATTATTCACAGCAATAGGTTCCCTGGTTGGAAAGGTCTGTCTGAATATTTCCTGCTTCCCAAAATTAATGATAGAACACAATATCTCCTTTGCCCTGATCTCCATTCCAAACAGTAGATACTCTTTGCTGTTAAATGAATAGGTGAAGGTCTTTCTTCCCCTGCCAGAGGTTTCCCCATCCTTCTCCTTGATTAATATACCTCGTTCATTCAGCATATTAATGATACTGCTGCACGACCCCCATGAGAGCTGCGTGCTTTTTAATATTTCACTTTTACTGGCCGCACCTGTCTGAAGGACTTTGATTACCCTGCTAATGGTTGCTATCCTCATCGACTGATGAGTGGAAAGTTGTGGTTCGGACATTTTTATAAGAATGATATCTTAAAACAAAGATAATAAGAAATATTCATTTCATCATGTTCTGATGTATATTGCACTCTATTTACGCAATATACACTAATAATAACATATAGAGTTCATGTCTGGAAGTACATATTATTCAGGAATACACGACAATCGTTCAGCCAATAAACCCATCCATCTTTCCTGGAAGCTTGGATACACAAAGGCAGGTGACAATTCCAAAATTATTTGGACTAAAGCCGCAGTACCTGGTGCCATACAGCTTGATATAGCAAAAAAAGAAAAGTACGGTTCACATGTTTATGCTGAAAACTGGAGTGATTATAGCTGGATGGAGGATCACTATTTTACTTATAGGACTACTTTCAGAAAACCGGCTGTTGAAGATAGTCAGAGGATTCTGTTCATTTCAAAAGGGATCGATTATGAATTTAAGATTTCTCTGAATGGAAATGAACTACTCCATCAGGAAGGGATGTTTACTCCTGTAAGGCTGGACATCACCGACAAGCTTCAGGAGATCAATGAATTAAGTATAAAAATCTTTCCAATTCCAAAAGCCCAACATGAAACAGCTGATAAAACTCAAGCTGATCAAAGTGTTAAGCCTGCTGTTAGCTATGGTTGGGATTGGCATCCACGACTTGTTCCCGTTGGCATCTGGGATGAAACGCGGATCGAAATAGTTCCAGAATCCCATCTGATTGATGCCTGGCTTAACTACAATCTGAATGATCAATTTGACCATGCCCGAATTGAAATTCAGCTTTCCGGAGCAAACCTGCATAATAAAGAGATACACTGGATCCTGACCGATGACCTCGGAATGACGGTGCTTACAGAAACTTTCCTTGCCGATCATGATAAAATGGAGATAAGTTCCTCTTTGAAACATCCACAGCTCTGGTGGCCACACGACCATGGTGAACCCTATCTCTACTCATCTGTGTTTGAACTCAGAGATGAAAATGGAATCCTTATTCAGACCATATATGATAAAATTGGTTTCCGGAGGGTACAGCTTGTAATGAACAGTGGAGCCTGGCTGAATCCGGTTGAATTTCCAAAATCGAGAAGTGTAGCACCTATTCAACTTGAAATAAATGGCAGAAAGATATTCTCAAAGGGAAGCAACTGGGTTAACCCGGATATCTTTCCCGGCACCCTTACTCCGGAACGTTACAGCGAACTGATCGACAAGGCTCTGGAGATAAATTTCAATCTCCTCCGAGTTTGGGGCGGAGGTATCGTCAATAAGGAGTCATTTTATGATTTGTGTGATGAAAAGGGTATTATGGTCTGGCAGGAATTTCCACTGGCCTGTAATAATTACAGAGGTACAACTGAATACCTGGCCACACTGGAGCAGGAATCTGCGTCCATAGTAAAAAGGATCAGAACACACCCTTCACTGGCCATCTGGTCCGGAGGAAATGAGTTGTTCAATTCGTGGAGTGGTATGACAGATCAGTCTCTTGCCCTGCGGCTCCTGAACAGTCAGTGTCTTCATCTTGATCCTCAAACTCCCTACATCAACACTTCTCCATTAACAGGAATGGGACATGGCCCTTATGTGTTCCGTGATATGGAAACAGGTGACGAGGTCTTCTCAATTATAAACCGGGCATCCAATACGGCTTATACAGAGTTTGGTATACCCTCACCTTCATCTGTCGAGATTCTCAGGAAAATCATTCCCGAAAATGAGTTATGGCCACCTTCACCAGGAACATCCTGGGAGAGTCACCATGCTTACAATGCATGGCTGGGAGACACCTGGTTAATGCAGGATATGATTGAGGATTACTTCGGGAAGGCTGAAAACCTGGAGGATCTGGTAGCCAATGGACAGCTATTACAATGTGAAGGCTACAAAGCCATTTATGAAGAGGCACGCAGACAGAAACCTTACTGTTCAATGGCACTCAACTGGTGTTTTAATGAGCCATGGCCCACAGCTGCCAACAACAGTCTTATTAATTGGCCTATGCAGCCAAAACCAGCTTTCTACGCTGTAGGGAACTCATGTAGGCCTGTTATTTGTAGTGCCAGAATAACAAAATTCATATGGCATGAAGGGGAAACATTTTTTGCAGAC
>JAOZLK010000674.1 GCA_029934875.1 Bacteroidales bacterium
GCATCCTTTGTCTGCACCGGAGGAACAAGCCAGGATATTTACCAGCTGATGTTGACCCTGGATCGAAGGTTCATGGCCGGCATGGCCTATTTCCTGGGGCTTCGGAAACTGGGTGCGGGAATCATCAGGGTGGGGCCTGGTAATGCGCTGTTGCAGTTTGACACCATTCAAAGAACCTCCCCCACTGTACTCGTTACTGTTCCTTCCTTCCTTCTTAAGTTGATTGATTTTGCGAAGGAGCACAAGATAGACCTGGCTAAAACATCTGTAAAGAGTGCTGTATGTATTGGCGAGCCCATCAGAGACAGCGAGTTCAAACTTAACAAACTGGGCCGGCGGATCAGGAGTGCCTGGGACATCAAGCTATTCTCCACCTACGCCTCTACCGAAATGGGTGCTGCCTTCACGGAGTGCAGTGCAGGAGCCGGAGGTCATCTGAATCCGGAAATGGTTGTAGTGGAATTCCTGGATGAAAATAATCAAGCCGTGGGCCCGGGAGAACTGGGTGAAGTCACCATCACCAGCCTTGGTGTTGAGGGAATGCCACTGGTGCGTTTTAAAACAGGAGATATTTGCAGGCATTTCACAGAGAAATGCCAGTGCGGCCGGAACACCCTCAGGCTGGGACCCATCGTGGGCCGGCAGAACCAGATGATAAAATACAAGGGGACAAGCCTCTTTCCCCCGGCTTTTTATGAGATCCTGAACGAGATTGAGGAGTTTGAAAACTACATCGTTATTGTCTCCACCAACAGCATCGACACCGATGATATCCAGGTAATTGTTGGATCTTATAAGCCAACACCGCAGCTTGAAAAGAGCATTAAGGACCATTTCAGGGCAAGGCTCAGGGTGGCCCCTTCAATTCAATTTTTGGATCCCAAAGAAGTAAGCCGAATGCAATTTCCGGACGAGAGCAGGAAGGCACTAACTTTCATTGACAGGCGGAAACCTTAGGATAAATTGCCATCTTTGGATATGGGATTTTCCGAGCAGTTTGATGATATAAGACCCTACAACGATCATGAGGTAAAGCCTGCCATTGAAAGGCTGGTCAAGCATCCTGGATTTGCAGGGGTTCTGAACTACCTGTCTGAAGGAAGTGATGTAGCTGAGCTAAGCAGGAAGTTCAGAGAGCTTAGGAGTGTGGACCAGTTTCAGGCAGTCTTCTCCTCTCATACCGTGGAAACAATTGTGAAGAAGAGCTCGGACGGACTAAGCTATTCGGGAGCTGAGGGGCTTGATCCCGGGAAGCCCTACCTTTTCGTGGCAAATCACCGGGATATCGTACTGGATGCTGCCATTATGCAATACCTGCTTCACAAAGACGGGTATAAAACCTCCCAGATTACTTTCAGTGAGAACCTGATGATGGATCAGCTGCTGCTTGACCTGGGTAAACTGAATAAGATGTTCACCTTTTACCGTGGGGGATCAAAGATTACCCAGTACCGGAATGCCATGATTAACTCGGCATACATTAACCACGTTCTGAGGCAGGAGAAGGAATCAATATGGATCGCCCAGAGAAACGGACGGACCAAAAACGGTGATGACCGTACCCAGACAGGTCTAATCAAAATGCTGGCCATGGGAAGTGAGAAGGTTTGTGATTCGCTGGCAGAACTGAATATAATTCCAGTCACCATTTCCTACGAGAATGAACCCTGTGATATACTGAAAGCCAGGGAGCTATATATAGGACGAGAGGGGAAATATATTAAATCTCCCAATGAGGATTTGAAAAGCATACTTGCAGGAATTACCGGCGATAAAGGCAGGATCCACTTCACTTTTGGAGGGGTGTTGAATGACTGTATTATAAAGCTTAAATCGGAGAAGCTTCACAACAACGATGCCGTTGATAGAATTACCAGGGAGATTGACAGGCAGATTCACCTGGGATATAAATTATGGCCCAATAATTACATTGCTGCCGACATCCTTGAAGGGGGGACCCGCTTCAAACATCACTATTCTGAGAAGGATGTTGAGCATTTTAAAATGACCATGAAAGCAAAAGCATCTGGCCTTGAGGGACTGGATCAGGATGAAGTGGCTAACATATACCTGGATATCTATGCCAGGCCGGTATTCAATTTTGAATTATATTAATTAAAGATGAGTAGATATGGCCAAGTTGATTATTAATAGCTATAATGAATTCGAATCTCACCTTGGAAAGGAGCTGGGGGTTTCAGATTTTCACAAAATAAGCCAGGAGCAAATTGACAAATTTGCAGATGCCACGCTGGATCACCAGTGGATCCATGTGGACCAGGAGCGTGCAAAAACGGAAGGTCCCTATGGCTCCACCATTGCTCATGGCTACCTGAGCCTTTCAATGCTCCCCTATCTATGGGACCAGATACTGGAAGTAAATAACATAAGCATGCTGGTGAACTACGGCATAGAGAGCTTCAAATTTGGTGCGCCCGTAGTGGTGAACAGTGAGGTCCGGATCAGGTGTAAACTCAAGTCCATCATAGATTTGCGGGGGACAGCCAAGATTGAGATAGATGTTGTCATGGAGATTAAAGACGGGCGGAAGCCTGCATTCAAGGGAGTTGCTGTGTTCCTTTACCAATTCATAAAGGATTCCTGATGGCTTACATGAAATATCTGATTATTATCCTTGCCGGTGTATTCCTGATCGCTTGCAGTGGGACTGCATCAAAGCAAAGTAATCAGGCTGAGCTTCTTAATGATACCTGGGTTCTGGTGTCCATCGGGGGCGAGGAGATTCACATTGATCCGGAGAATGATGGAATTGAGACCCCCAGGCTTGAGATCATTGCCAGTGAGATGAAGTACATAGGAAGCGATGGCTGCAACAATTTCATGGGTGGTCTTGTTGTACTTGATGATGAGCAC
>JAOZLK010000675.1 GCA_029934875.1 Bacteroidales bacterium
ATCGTAAGACGGGGTGCTGGTGGCCATTGAACCACTGGACCGACCAGAAAATCAAAGTCCACGGCTTATATTGCACAATCACGCTATTGATGAGGGCACTGATGATCATGAAGACCAGGGAAGAAAACATCAACCTGTCACTGGGACGGCTGCATGAATCATTGAAGGGTATCAAACAGGTGATCAATATCTATCCTAAGCAGAAAGGGAAAGGAAACAAAAAGGAAAGGAAAACCCGGACGCTAACCAAGATGGATGAGATCCAGGAGAAGCTATTCGATCTCTTTGAAATGAGCGACTATATTGCAATTTAGGGGAATGAAATGATGATCGTATATCGTTATTTATGAGTATCTTACACTCGCGTTTTTTGATAACCCGTAAAGTCGGGCTAGAGATGAAAGAAAAGGGAATAACTCAAAAAGAGATTGGTAAACAGCTTAATATATCGGAAAGCAAAGTATCAAGGATACTGAATAAGCAAAAACCAAAGGCAGCATAGAAAAATAAAGAAACTAAACATGCCCAGTCGTCTTTCAATGAAGGCTGGGCATTCAATTGTTTTGTTGCATAAGGTTCCCTAGTGAATCATGCAATGCAACAATTCGCAACAACGGTTCAATCGTCATTAAATCAGGAAGATGCGAAAATTTACTAGGGTAGTGTACACCTGTAACTTGTTTTACCCATATATCATATTCCAATAAGGGAGGTTGGGATTTTAGTTTTTTACAAGGTGCTTAATGATTAGTGATGTGCGTGTTGCTCTGATATGGGCATTTGATCCCAAACCCTACCCTCAAGTATTCTACCAGCCTTTTTCTTGTTTGTACCGCCCCATTGCTTGAAAAAGAACGGTACCGCCTGAATTACACATTGATCTCTAATATCCGTTACCCATTCAGAAGCTATAGGCCTGGCTCCTGGTCCAGATTCGCCTCCTACTATAACCCAGTCGATATTGCTAAGATTTATGCCCGAAATTCGGCCAATAAGGGGTTCAATGGATAGAAACCTTACCTGAGCTGGTATTGTCCTTAAATCATCTATTCTGCCGATGACAGATTGGTCTTCAACTGAGACTCCCATCCATATGTTCTCAGTCCAATTTAACCGGTCGGAATACTTCCTGAGTAGATCAGATCTTTTTGTTAGCACCTGGAAAGTATGCTTGGGATTCTCATTCATGACCCTAAAAACTTGCTCGACGAACCCAAAAGGGATATCCTCGTGGAAAAGGTCACTCATAGAGTTCACAAATACAGTCTTAGGACTTGACCAGGTATATGGTTCTTGGAGTGTATCCGGGTGAGTTCTTACTGCAAAGCCATCTTTATATTTGGCTACCCCCATTGCATGAAGGCGCTTTGTCATCCTTTCAGCATAACAATTCTTACAACCCGCAGAGATCTTGGTACACCCAGTTGTGGGATTCCAAGTTACCTCTGTCCACTCAATGCTAGTATTTGCCATTTTATTTCAGTCTTATCCTAAGTTTATGAGGTTCTTCCTTGTAGCATTTATAGTTTATATAGTATGCTGATTTTCTTACAGATCCTCCATCAGTTCTCTCCAGTATGAGTTCTCCACCATCCTGCATGGCTTTGAGGGTTTGAACAGCATGACAAGTGCGAAATCCACTCCTAATTGTGAACTCATACAACTCATGATTGTATCGGCCTTCTCCTACAAGAAACTCTTTTAATCGCATTTTAAATTTAGTGATATTTGGTTGCTTTTCAAGGGTTGCAAATAATGAATTTTCAGGTTCATTAGTCCAGCCTCTTCCTTCTTCCTCATCAATGTTCCATTTTGCATCTAGCATTTTTTCAAACCCAAGTATATGGCTTGTAAAAAAGAATAAACAAAAGTACTGGTTTCGATCTCGAGTTATGACAAAAGAATCTACAAATCTTTCAGGACTAAATTTTGTTTTGAATGCTTCTGTTAAGTTCTCTATAAATTCCAAACCAGTAGAAGAATTAGGCCATAACTCTTCTGGTATGAGCTCGGTAATGAATTCCAGAAGGCTTTCTGGCATTCCGTTTTTTGCGAATCGAAACATGAACTGTGTTGGTAAAAACAAAAGTACTTCCGAATGATTTGATTCAAGTAGCATTTTTAAATCACATATTTTAATGTCTTTATATCCATATGGATCGATGAAGATAAATGCTTTCTTATTCTGGAATTTCGAAAATTCATTTTGAAGAGATGGGACTAAGTCTCTATAATCAATACTTGTCAGAGAAATGTTTATTTTTTTATTTGAATTAAATTGTTCATCCCTAATGAATTTTTCGATTTTATTGATTTTAGCTTTATCAAGATCGTTGAAATGACAATGGAACACTGTGCTTTTCAGATTTTGTTCCTGAATTGATCTTATTGTTTCAAGTATAATTATAGGGCTTCCTTTTCCTCCATTTCTGTATAAGCCTTCTCCACAAAATAGATCATATAAGTGGATCTCTCCCACATATGAGGAGTTGTTTAGAATACTTAGATATCCTTCAAGGTAAAGCTTTAAGAGTTGCACTTTCACCTCTGAGTGTTCCATCAGGACCACCTGGGATTCCTTTAATGCCATAGTTGGGGTATTTAAATATCCATTCCGTCGAATTCCACCTAAATCTAAACAAATGGAAAGGCAATACCAACAGAAGTTATTAAATACCAAGTAAATGGGACTTTGGGATCATGGAATAGAGAAAGTAATTCACAACATTATTTGAACCTCTCAACAGTAGGAAAATAAATAAGTAATAAGCTAAGTAAGGATAAATGGGAATTTGGGATCGACCTTTTTAAAAACTTGGGAAACAAAAACTATATAAAGCTATAAGAAACACACTATCTACTACCCTCTATAA
>JAOZLK010000132.1:0-1696 GCA_029934875.1 Bacteroidales bacterium
CGTTAATCTTATCCTGCATAAAAGGAAAGGCCAGTCCTGCAAAGTTACTGCCGCCTCCTGCACATGCTATGACCACATCAGGCAGCTTCTCATTGACCTTCTCCAGCTGCTTCTTGGCTTCAAGTCCAATTACAGTCTGATGCAGCATCACGTGATTTAAAACACTACCCAGGGAATACCTGGTCTGGCCGGTGGGATCCGTAACGGCAGCTTCAACGGCTTCACTAATGGCAATACCAAGGCTTCCAGGTGTATCCGGGTACATGGCGAGCACGTCCCGTCCGGCCTGGGTCTCATTGGAAGGGCTGGCTATGCAGCTTCCCCCCCATGCCTGCATCATCATTTTCCGGAAGGGTTTTTGATCAAAGCTGACCCGAACCATGAATACCTTACACTCCATTCCCAGTAAGGAGCAGGCAAAAGAGAGGGCACTCCCCCACTGTCCGGCACCGGTTTCAGTGGTGAGTTTATTAATGCCAAACTCCTTGTTATAATAAGCCTGAGCCACTGCGGTATTTGGTTTGTGACTACCGGCTGGTGAAACACTTTCATTTTTATAGTAGATCCTGGCGGGTGTTCCAAGTGCCTCCTCAAGGGCGTAAGCTCTGACCAGGGGTGCAGGTCGCCATATGGAAAGCATATCCATTACTTTTTCAGGAATATCGATCCATCTCTGGCTACTCATTTCCTGTTCTATCAGGTTCATGGGGAATACAGGGGCCAGTGCCTCGGGTCCAATGGGATTCCCGTCTGGTCCCAGCGGTGGGTTTAGGGTTCCTGGAAGGTCTGCGGCCACATTATACCACTGTTTTGGCATTTCACTGTGGTCAAGGTAAATGTTTCTCATTTTGCTCATCGCTCTCTGATTTTTTTTTGGTGTTAATAATGTCAAAAAAAACGGGGCTGTTAAATTTAACATGCCCCGCGTTTATAGTTTTTGTGAATTCTCTTTTATTCATTCATCATCACGAAGCATTTCTCAGGTAGTGCCACCAAAGCCATCGCCAAAGATTGTGTATGGAGTAACGATTCGTCATTTTTATTCCTGTTTCAGTTTCAGTTTCCGAAAAATAGAGATAATTTTCTAATGATACTGCTAAAATTCTTTTTTTTTATCCTTAGTAGACTGGATTTATCCAGGGCTCGAAAGCTTCATACTTGCTGGCAGAGGCCCATTTGATCCCCCGCTTGGTAATTTCAAAAGCCTCAGGAACCTCAAAATCTTTCATCACATGGCCCAGTGAATTGTAAAAGACCCTTCCCTTGCCATAAGTCTTTTTCCAGACGACAGGCATGGTGCAGCCGTCGATCCATGGAGCATGATCAGCAGAGAACCTGGTGGTAGCCAGCACTTTCATATTGGGATCCACATGGAGATAGTATTGCTCACTGTGCATCTTAAAATCTTTTAAGCCACTGCATACAGGATCATTTTTGTCAGTTACCTGAACGCTATAGTCTATCACTCCACCCGGGTGGGCCACCCACTGTCCGCCTGTCATAAACTGGTAAGCCACATTTTGTCTGAATGAATCACAAAGTCCGCCATGCCAGCCAGCAATACCCATTCCGCCCTTCACTGCCTCAAGTAATCCGGATTCCTGTTCTTTTGTGATGGTAGACATGGTGAAGATCTGGATTACCAGGTCGACTTTCTTCATATATTTGGAATCGGCATAGGCATCCATGTTGTCGG
>JAOZLK010000132.1:1706-5323 GCA_029934875.1 Bacteroidales bacterium
GTTGTCGTGCACATCTACCGACGCACCTTCACTTTCAAGCCAGGGTACAAAGAGATCAACCGATTGCTTGGGTTCATGTCCATCCCAGCCTCCAAAGGTGTATAAAACCTTTTTTCCCTCAAGCGACGGGAGAGCTGGTAAGACAAGGCTTTCATGATCGATAGCAGGTGAGGAGGCTTTTATTCCCAGGCTTGCACCTGCTGCTGCTACAGCCGAACTGGCCAGAAATTTTCTACGGTTAAAGTTCATCGGAGTTTTTGTTTGGCATAAAATTAAACTAAAAATAGAAACAAAAAAAAACCCCTCGCAAAAGCGAAGGGTTTAGATTAATACGGAATGAGGTGGCCAACTATATAAGTTTGACGTTCACTGCATTTAATCCTTTACGTCCTTCTGTAAGTTCAAATGTTACATCGTCATCCTCTTTGATCTTATCGATCAGTCCGGAAACGTGGACAAAATACTCTTCGTCTGATTCGACGTCCTTAATGAATCCATATCCTTTTGATTCATTGAAGAATTTTACTTTACCTTCTTTCATTGTATAAATTGATAATTAATAACGATATAAAAGTAATACTTTTTAACACCAAAAGCACAAATACTTCAATAAGTATTCACAATTATCGCGGAATTAAAAAGAAATAAACTGCGAAAAAGTGGCTTAGACTGCCTGCTATCACTAGCATGTGCCAAACCAGGTGGTGGTAAGGAAATTTGAAAAATTTGAAAAAAAAGATTCCTGCTGTGTAGCAAATACCGCCGATAAGGATCCAAAGCCAGCCCATTGTTGGTAAACTTTTGGCCACTGGAATGATGGCAACAAGGAAGAGCCATCCCATCACTGCATAGGAGCTTACATAGAAGATATTCACACCAGTATTATAATCTCCGGGTTTAAAAAGGATCATCAATGTACCGGTCAGGGCTATGCCCCATTCCAATGCAAAGATCACCCATCCCAGGGTGCCACCTATGCCAATAAGTGCTATGGGGGTATAAGTTCCTGCGATTAGTAAGTAGATTGCAATCCGGTCAAGGTTGAAGAAACTATCTTTAAGTCGTCCAATGGGTAATATGTGGGTCATGGATGAAGAAAGATAGAGAATGACCATTGTTACTCCGAAAACCGAACTTGTTATGATGTGAATCGCATCGCCACTGCTCGTGGATTTAATAAGCATCAATACCAGTCCTACCACAGCCAGAAGGGTTCCAGCAAGATGGGAATAGGCATTGGCTAGCTCTTCTCCCTTTGAAAATTTGTTGTTTATATCCATGCTCTTTACTTTGGCTCAAAAGTAGTTTTTTGTTGATCCCAGCCTGCAATTGATCGTCCCCTTATAAGCTAATTCATCCCAAAACATTATATTTGCTATAGCCACCCAGGAAAAAGCCCATGACTGTTGCTATGAAGAATATCCTTCTGCTAACATTTGTGCTGTTATTATATGGTACTGTTTTTGCCCAGGACTCAAAAAATGACAGTCTGATTGCACTTAGCAGGGAGCTTACTGGCAATGAGCTGGCAAGCACCTACTTTGATCTCTCAAAGCATTTATTGGATTCCCTTCCCGACAGCGCACTTTACTTTGCGAACCAGGCTGAATTGATTCTCACCAAAAGCGATCCCGATGGCATGCTCCCTCCCCTGTTCAAATTGAAGGGCAGAATATATGAAAAGATCAGGGTTACTGACAGAAGCCTGGTCTATTACGGTAAGGCTTATGATGAATTTATTAAAGTCGGGGATATGCAGGAAGTGGGAAATTGTGCTTTGAACCTGGGGAATACCTACTATGAACTTGGAGATTTCAGTGAAGCATACTTCTTTTATATGCAAAGCCTGAATGCCTATGAACAGGTTGGTGACCAGATTGGCATAGCGAAGATGGAAAATAACCTGGGAACCGTCTCTCATGAAATGGGAAACCTGGATGAGGCTGAGCGGCACTATATCAAGGCATATGGGATATACAAACAGGAAGGAACCATATCGGATCAATGCAGGTCGCTGAACAACATTGGACTCATCCTCTATGACAGGAAGGATTACGATTCTGCCCTGGTCTATTTCAGGGATGGTATCGAACTTCTGAACGAAAAACCGGATCGTACAGAGACCGACTATTATATTTTATCTGGTCTGCACAATAACATGGGCCTGGTCTTTGCTGATATGAAAGAATACAAGAGGGCACTTGATATTCTTTTAAGGGGTTTGACTTTCGCGCAAAAAACAGAAGATCCCTACACCATAGGTTCGATATATACCAATCTGGGTTCCATCTATGGAAAAATGAATCGCCAGGATTCGGCCCTCTATTACCTTCACCGCTCATTGAGAATAGCAAAAAACATGAAATACAGGCACCTGGAGCTAGAGGTCTATGATGAATTATCAGGACTACATGCAGGCCTGGGGAGCTATGCATCGGCTTATAACTGGCGGCTCAGGTATGATACAGTATACAAGGATTTGTTCAATGAGAACCAATCGCAACAGATAGCCCGCATAAGAGGTCTCTATGAACAGCAGATAAAGGACCAGGAGATTGAACAGCTGCATTCGCAGTCGCAGGTTCAGAAAACACTTAACAAAGTGTTTATTATCTGTATTGTAGTGATTGTAATTCTGGTGGTAATTATAACAGTGAATCTAAGATCCAAGAAGAAAACGAATCAGATCCTTGCAGAGCGCAATATTCAATTGTCAAGCGCCATGGAAAAGCTCAGCCAATCCGGCGAAGAGCTCGAGAACCTTAACAGGTCAAAGGACCGGATTTTCTCAGTTGTTGCTCATGACCTGAGAAATCCAGTGGCAGCGGTCACTGGCTTCTCCGAACTGCTCTATGAGAACTTTGGGGAATTCACAACAGATACTCAGAAAGAGTATTTGCTTCAGATCGTTCAGGGTACTCAGCGGATTCAGAACCTGCTGGAGAATCTCTTGGTATGGGCCAGGTCTCAGATGAAGGCCATAAAATTTGAACCCGAGTCACTAAGAGTGAAGGATGTGCTGGATGAGTGTGTGAGGCAGCTGAAGGCAAATCTGGACCATAAAAAGGTTAGTTGCCAGGTAGAAGTAGATAAGCAATGCATGGTATATGCCGACAAAGCCATGATTCATACTGTATTAAGGAATCTGATCATCAACGCGATTAAGTTTAGTTTTCCCGGGGGAAGGATATGGATCAGCTCAAAGGTCACTTCAAAGGGCTGTTCCATCTCGGTTAGCGATGAGGGCATTGGAATTCAACCCGAGATCCAGGAGAAACTCCTTGATTCCAATGAGGGAATTTCCTCCCTGGGAACAAGCGGGGAAGCAGGTTCAGGTCTCGGCCTGATCATTTGCAAGGAGTTCCTGGAAAAAAACAGGGGAACTCTTTCCGTTGAAAGCCAACCAGGAAATGGTGCAACCTTTGTGGTCAATCTTCCTGCTTCAGCAGATCATTGAAAAGCTGCTCGAATTTTTCAACTTTTGGCTGGATTACCAAACGGCAGTAACCCTGATCAGGGTTGTTTTCGAAATACTCCTGGTGGTAACGCTCGGCACTGTAAAATTCACTAAAGGGCTCAAGCGTGGTAACGATGGGATCATTCCATATTCCGGCCTT
>JAOZLK010000132.1:5423-9425 GCA_029934875.1 Bacteroidales bacterium
CACACCAGAAGCATCCCGCTCCGAAAGTTGCCTGTTCGATTCTCTGCCTGGATTGACCCATAGTAGTAATTGAAATAATTAAAAGTGTAAATATAGCAAATGATGATGCTCTCCACATAACTGTCTCTTCAAATGATCCAGTAGTATTAACCCACTTCTTCCCCGATTGTTTATGGTTGGATTTCACCGATTTTTCGTTGTAACTTTATATCATGTACCCAGCAAGCTATTACAAAAATACCGTGGGCCGCCAGGTTCAATGTACCCTTTGCCCCCACAACTGTTTATTATTGCCGGGTGAGATTGGGAGGTGTCAAACCCGGACCAATAAGGGAGGCCGCTTATTTTCATTAAACTACGGATTGTTGTCGGCAGTTTCGACAGATCCAATAGAGAAGAAACCACTGTACCATTTTTATCCGGGGAGTTCGATCCTTTCCATTGGGAGCCTGGGATGCAATCTAAGTTGTGATTTTTGTCAAAACTGTAGCATTTCCCAGCCCGAACCTGAGGCCTTCTCCCAATATCCCTTTCGGGAACCGGGCGATATGGTTCAGAAAGCATTGTTTCACAGGGATAACATTGGTTTGGCCTTCACTTACAATGAGCCGACAGTCTTCTATGAATATATGCTTGAATGTGCTATACAGCTCCGGGAGCACGGATTAAAGAATGTAATGGTGACCAATGGATTCATCAACCAGGAGCCACTCAGAACTCTATTAAAATATATAGATGCTTTTAATATTGATCTGAAATCATTTCGGAACGATTTTTACAGGAAGCTTGCTACCGCAAGTTTACGCCCCATACTGGATGCCATTTTGACAGTAGCATCCTCCGGTATTCATATGGAGCTTACCTACCTGATCATTCCGGGATACAATGATTCACCGGCTGAGTGGAAAGAAATGATAAGGTGGATCGAGGACAATTGTGGTGCTGAAACCATATTACATGTGAGTAAATACTTCCCCAGGCATAAACTAACTAGTCCTCCTACTCCAACGCAAACCATGGAATTGTTTATTGCTATTGCACGGGAGAGGATCCACTATGTTTATCCCGGAAATAATCCCCAGCTTGATAATCATACCCATTGTCCCGCCTGTGGTGCGATGTTGATCGAAAGGGAGGTCTACAGAACGAGGGTTACCGGGCTCACAGAGCAAGGAAGCTGTAAACAATGCCAGAAGAAAATAAAAGGAGTCTTTAATACCGTCATATGAAAAAAAGACAAGCCGCAGTGGAAGGACGCTTCTATCCTTCCACAAAGTCGAAGATTCTTGCCCAGATTGAAGAGATTGACAATGAGGCCCGATATGAATCCGAATCCTTTGAAATCAATCAAATTCTGGGTGCCGTACTCCCCCATGCCGGTCACCTCTACTCGGGCCATCAGACCGTACCTTTCTTTAAACTATTACGTCAGCATGAAATTTATCCGGATACCTTCGTAATCGTCCATCCCAACCACAGGGGTATGGGTGCTCCTATTGCTATTGATGATTCCAATGTTTGGGTAAATGCCATTGGGGAGGTCAATACCAACCATGAGTTTGCAAGGGCGATGGAGCTTCCCTTTGACCATTGGGCTCATGCGGGGGAGCACTCTGCCGAGGTGATTGTTCCATTTATTCAATACTATCTTCCCGATCACCCTTTTTCTCTTGTTGCGGTTTGTATGCGCGACCAGAGTCATGAGAGTGCAAAGCTGGTTGCCGAAAGAATAGAAAAGGCCAGAAGGGAAAGTGGTCAGCACATCATGGTGCTGTCTTCCTGCGATTTCTCACATTTTATTTCCCCGGACATTGGGGTAGAGAGGGATCAGTATGTGGTGAATGAGATATTATCAAGGAGTTCCGCCGGCGTTGAAAGGGCCGTAAGGGAACACAATCTTTCCATCTGCGGATATGGTCCAATTATGGCTTTGATGGAATATGCCATGTCTGTTGACACACACTATAAGATTAAAATTCTCGCTCGGGGACACTCAGGGGAGGTGTTCCGGTCCAACGAGGTGGTCGATTACATTTCTATGGTAATATACCAATGACATTGTCAGCAGAACATAAAAAATTGCTCCTCCAGATAGCCTGGGATGAGATTCATCATGTCTTGAAACAAAAGGATCGCTACAATAATAAGGATTATGTTATTCCTGACGCACTTATGACAAAGTGTGGTGCCTTTGTCAGTATTTATGTAAAAGACCAGCTGCGGGGATGTATCGGCACCTTTTCGGAGGATGCCCCCTTATTTAAGAATGTCATGAAAATGTCTAATTCTGCTGCGGCACACGATAACAGGTTCCCCCCAATCAGATTGGAGGAAGTCGGGCAGATAAAAATCGAGATCAGCGTTCTTTCTCCCCGCTTGGCCATTGAGGGACCTGAAGAAATTGAAATCGGTAGACATGGCATCTTTATGGAGCTGGGAACTAAGCGCGGCACCCTCCTTCCCCAGGTAGCAAAAGAGCAAGAATGGAGTGTTGAAGAGTTCCTTGGAAATTGTGCTCAATATAAGGCCGGACTTGCTTGGGATGGATGGAAATTGGCGCAGCTATACACCTATGAGGCAAGTGTATTTAATTCCGGGGAGATGGATGGGATTGTTAATTTTTCTTAAAATTACGAAGTGTTTCGTAATTTATTTGCAATAGTAAAATGCATCTCATATATTTGCTACGAAACAATTCGTACAATCGTGGTAAAGCCTAGTGAATCAGAACTTGAGATTATGCAAGTCCTTTGGGAGAAAGGACCATTGACCGTCAGAGAAATCAACGATCTCCTGAATCTTGAACGCCGGGTCGGATATACCACAACCCTGAAGATCATGCAGATTATGACTGAAAAAGAGATGCTGACAAGGGATACCGGTCAGCGATCACATATTTACTCTCCTGCTATGGATCCTGGAGATGTGCAGAGCAATATCCTGAATCATGTGATAAAAACGGCTTTTCGGGGGAATGCTACCAAACTTGTGCTCAGTGCACTGGGGAACAGCCACGCAAGTCAAGCCGAAATGGATGAAATCAAGGCACTTATTTCAGAGATTGAAAAAAATAGTGATGGAAATTCTTGAAAGCAGCAGCACTTGGATCATTGCATTGGGGAAAACCCTTTTGAACAGTCTCTGGCTGGGCCTCTTATTGCTCTCCCTGCTTAAGCTTCTATATCTGGGGATCCCACAGCGCTTTGCCGCTTCCCGTTACCAGGCAGCTATTCTGACCTTGCTGATTTTTGCAATTCTGACAGGAGGGCTTTTTCTCTTGCTTTACACACCTGTTCATGGCGAGGCATTCTATGCTCCCACTGAAGGGCTGGATGGAAGCAGTGGGGCTATGCGTTTATACCATATTATCAGCTTAAGCTATCTTGCTGGCATTTCTATATTTTTTATTAAAACACTTGCGGGCCTGGGAAAAATCAGAAGTATCAGGCTGGGTGCAAAACCCCTGAGAGGCTCGTGGGCTAAACTTTTTGAAGAGTTTAAAATAAAGGCCGGTATCAAAAGCGCGCTTGAATTCCTGGAATCTGAAGGGGCTGTGACTCCTTTTCTTACAGGGATATTAAAGCCGGCTATTGTGGTTCCTGCATCAATGCTCACTCAACTGTCATTGAATGAGATAGAGTCAATTATCATGCATGAACTTTACCATCTTAAGCGACTCGACCATCTTGTGAATCCGATCCAGAGACTTATGGAACTGCTTTTCTTTTTTAATCCGGCTGTTTGGATTCTCTCCGGGATGATCAGCAACGAAAGGGAGAAGCGTTGTGATGACATGGTTCTGAGGGGGAATTCGGATCCCCTGGATTATGCCCGGGCACTTCTTCATCTCTCTATACAACAGTCAGGTCCCGGCACCCTGGTGCCGGCCGCCACCGGATCTGGCAAAGGTGAACTTAAGAATCGAATTGAACGAATACTAAAACCAAATACCATGAAAATAAACTATCGTGAAAAGACAAATGCATTGTTGATCTTCCTTGG
>JAOZLK010000133.1 GCA_029934875.1 Bacteroidales bacterium
ATTTTCGCCCATTCACAACATCAATAGACACCTTCAGATCTAAACTCTCATAACTGTTCCTAAAACGTAGTCCGGCTAATTTGAAGACCTGAAATCAGAGATTAACTAACTATATAGTTGTTTAACTAATTATTTAGTTTATCTTTATGTTTATTGCTTTGTATTTGAATATACAACCCAACATCATGATCATCTGGCACTTTCTAAAACTGGGTTTCAGAAACCTGTTGAAAAACAAAAGCAACACCTTAATTAATCTGATTGGTCTGTCCCTGGGTATTGCCATTCTGCTGGTGATATCAGTATATGTGAACAATGAGCTGAGCGTGGATAAGTTCCATAACAACTCATCCCATATTTATAAGGTCTCTTATGGAGAATCCAGTGTAGGCCCAGGCCCCCTCTCCGCATTGCTAAGAGACAATTTTCCGGAAATTCAGCATGCATGCCATATAGAGACACGGCAGTTATTTGCCCTATCCCCGATCCTGAGTTATAACAATGAACTCATTGAGATAACGGCGTATTATGCAACGAATGCAGATTTTTTTCGAGTGTTTGACTTCAAGGTGGTACGTGGAGATGTGAACAAAGCCCTGGATAAGCCATTTGCAATGATCCTGACCGAAAGTGAGGCTGCCCGGATATTCCAGAATGAGGATCCCATTGGTCAGACGATCATATGGAGGTCCAATCAGGATTTTAGCTTTACTGTGGAGGCCATCGTCATGGATGTCCCGCAAAATTCCTCCATTCAGTTCAATGGCTTGATCTCAGAGGCCTCAACAAAAAAAATGACCCCCTACTACCCCGACAACTGGGGTTTTCATGTGTATGAGACTTATCTTCTGTTAAATCCAGAAATCACACCGGAATCCTTTGAGGAAAAGTTAAGAAGCTTCCTGATCGATTATTATGATACCAACCTGAGCTCCTTATCCGGCCATGATGATGCACGGGTAACTCCGCTGAAATTACACCTGCTTAGCGAGGTCTATTTCAACCAGGGACTTGCCCATGACACCACAAACCGTGGTAACATGCTGCTGGTAAGGGTATTGTTGGCCATAGGACTTATCATCTTATTGCTGTCTGTCATCAATTACGCAAACCTCTCAACAGCAAAAGCCTCGAACCGGAAAAAAGAGATTGGAATTCAGAAAGTCTTCGGATCAGGCAAAACTCTGCTCATTTTCCGTTTTCTGACGGAAACAACCATCCTCAGCTTCATGGCTGGCATGATTGGATTAATCATCGCACTTAGTCTCTTACCCTGGTTTAGCCAGTTTATGAATCTCACTCAGAACCTGAAGATCTCATCTTCTTTTCTTTTTCTCTTTGTTCCATGTATCCTGTTTCTGGGGATCATCGCCGGTATCTACCCTGCCTTCTTTATATCTTCCCTTAATGAAATGAGTATGCTAAAGGCCAGTGCTGAAAGGCACGCAAAGGGGAAAAACACCCGATACTTCCTGGTGGTCTTCCAGTTCTTCATCTCCATGACCCTGATTGCGGTTACCCTGCTGATTGACAGGCAGGTCTCTTATATTAAAGACAAGGATCTGGGAATAGATAAAACGCACGTGGTGTATTCCAGATTACCCCTTCCCCTGCTCAGGGGGAAGAAGGAGGTATTTACAGAGCGGATCTCCAGCCTGCCGGCTGTTGAGAATGTGGCCTATTCCAGCAGGATGTTCGGTGATATTGATGGATATAATACCCTGGACCTTAATGGAAAATCCAAGAAATTCACTACCATGTGGGTGGATGCAGCGTTTATTGATTTTTATGACCTTGAATTGCTGGAAGGAAGGTTTTTCAGTGATAAACTCAGGGCTGACATCAATACCACCGCGTTGTTAAATGAAGCTGCACTTAGAGAATTTGATGTGGAAGATCCTTTTGAAATTAAGATAAGAGTGCCCCGTGGCAGTGCAAAAGTGGTGGGCATTGTGAAGGACTTTAATTTCAAATCTCTTCATCATGGAATTGAGCCATTGGCCATTATCTATTTGCCCGGCCAGGGAGCTTATGCGAACATCAGAATGTCAGGAAATAACATTCCGGCCACCCTGAACGAGATCTCAGAAATCTGGGAGGAACTGGCCCCTGACTTTCCATTCAGCTACCGCTTTTTAGATAGCAGTTTCGATGAGTTATATCAACAAGATGCCAAAATGGGGAAGGCCATTTCACTGGCTTCGATAATTGCCATCATTATTGCGGTGCTCGGTGTGTTGAGCCTGTCTCTCTTTGTATGTGAAAGCAGGGTGAAAGAAATCGCCCTGCGAAAAATCAACGGGGCAAAAACAGGGGAAGTCATAATGGGGCTGAATAAAGGCTTTGTAATCAATTTGATCATTGCCTTTATCCTGGCCTGTCCTGTATCCTGGTACATCATGCGCCTTTGGCTTGATAATTTTGCCTACAAAACAAACATCAGCCCATGGATATTTATCGTTTCAGGCGTCCTCGTATCCCTGATAACCCTTACCATAGTAAGCTGGCAGAGCTGGCGATTTGCCAATCAAAATCCGGCCGATACTATACGTTATGAGTGAATATCCCGCTATGAAACAAACAGGATGCCTACTGATTGAAGCGGGGCTGCTTACATATTTAGGTGTTGAGGGTAGTCGGAAGGAATAGAAGCATTCATTAACATAATTTAATATGAGACGGTTTCTTTTCATTGGGGAAAGTAGAAGCTGACAGGTGTTTATCGTATTTGAGTGTATAACAATTTATGATTAGCTTTATTCCTTGTTCAAATTTCAATATCAGATTGAGATTTCCTACCATTAATTTCGATTAAGATAAGCTCATGCTGAAACATATTCTCTTATTGATTTTCTTGTTTTCAGGTCTATTTGAGACTCAGGCTCAGACCAAAAGTTCTCTTGAAAATATCCTGATTACCTACAAAAAAGAAAGAACTCAAGTAGTAAGCAGTGAAAATGGGGGATTACTTGTAAATGTATCCCCAGAGGATGTCTCTAAGTTTAAAACCATTGGATCAATCCTATATGGTGATTTCGGTGCCAGGGGAGACGGCAAAACAGATGATATTAATGCTATAGCTGCGGCCCATGCATTCGCCAATCAGCATGGTCTTGTAGTAAAAGCCAACGAAGGAGCCACATATTACATCGGAGGAAAGGCACGTACAGCGGTCATTCAAACCAACACTGATTTTGGTACTGCGAATTTTATTATTGACGATACCGAAGTCGAGAACCGCAATGCAGCTGTTTTCATGGTCAGCTCGAACCTGCAACCGTTTAAGCCTGGGGGAATTGATTCCCTGAGAAGGAATCAGAAGAAAATCAACATTACCTTGCCTGGATCCTGTCTGCTAACTGTGGCCAATTCACATGTAAAACGCTATATCCGTTTTGGACTAAACCAAAACAATGGATCTCCGCAAACAGATATCTTTGTCCTTGATAAAAACGGTAATGTGGATATGGAAGCTCCGATTATCTGGGACTTTGACCAGATTACGGAAATCACCGCTCTACCAATTGATGAGGATACGCTAAACATCACCGGAGGACATTTTACCACAATCGCAAACAAGGCAGAATCGAAGTACACTTATTATAGCCGAAATCTTGCAATACGACGTTCCAATGTTCTCGTGGATGGGCTGGAACATTACGTCATCAATGAAGGAGACCATGGTGCCCCCTATTCCGGCTTCATCAACATTAGAGACTGCTCCTATGTAACTGTAAAGAACACTATCCTGACCGGACACAAAACCTACCGTACGATTGGTTCAGCTGGAAAACCTGTTTCCATGGGCTCTTACGACATCTCGGTCAACCGTACCCTTAATGTATCATTCGTGAACTGTAGCCAAACGAATGATATCAACGATAGAAACTACTGGGGAATCCTGGGTTCCAACTATTCTAAAAACCTTCTTTATGACAATTGTAGCTTTTCCCGCTTCGACGCACACATGGGAGTTGCTAATGCCACCATCCGAAATTCGATCCTGGGACACATGGGGATCAATGCCATTGGGACCGGGGTCTTAATTGTGGAGAATTCTACCATCCACAGCAGAACCTTTATTAATCTGCGCAGCGATTATGGTAGTACATGGCAGGGAGATTTTTTTATTCGTAACTGCGTTTTTGTGCCTCCCGGAGACAAGCCGACAAAGGTCAGTCTGATGGGAGGTTTCAATTCCGGGCAGCATGATTTCGGCTACACCTGCTATATGCCTCGTCGGATCACAATCGAAAACCTACATATTGATGATTCCAATCTTCAGGAGGATTACCTGGGTCCTACCATATTTTCAAATTTCAATCCGGAAATGGCCAACGATTCCTATATAGAGAAATTTCCATATGTCATAACTAGGGAAGTCATTCTCAAAAATGTGACCACAACCAGTGGGAAAAGCCTGAGGCTGAGCGATAACCAATTTCAGTTCAGGGAAGTGAAGGTTGACAGAGAGTAATGAGTGATGCTCTGAGCTTCCTCCCACAAGCCTCATTTAATCTGATCGTAACTAAATAGGAACTGTAGGACATTCGCCAGATCAGGAAATGATCATTACCATTAACAGCGGCAACTTTGCTGGTGCTGCGAAGGCAGATATGTCCTATTTTAGTATCGACGACAATTCCTTCAGGGATCAATTAATCAGGCACTAATAATCTGGCATTAAACCTAACTCGTCAAGAAAGCTGTCGGTGCGCTCCATGACCGCTTCATCGAAATAGGTGGCATAGGTGGTGTCACCCTCTGCCAGATAGTGCCCCTTCCCTTCAAAAGGAATCTGCTCAAAACGGTTGCCCAGTTCCAGAGTTTTTTCTTTGAAGTATTCCACGATCCAGAAATTTACCATAGGATCCGCAGTCCCGTGGAACTCAATGGCCGGTGGCATGTTAGGCTTCAGATGGTGGTAAGGCGAGATGGACCAGATTTCCTGCCTACGGTCCCCCAGCAGACGGTCCACCCATGCCTCCATGGTGTTTACGTTGCTGGCATATAGCAACAGGGCACAGGGGGAGGGTTCTGTCTCTGGATTATCGGTGGCTTCGTTGATATGGTTCATTAGCGCTGTGGAAAGGGCCAACTGCCCCCCGGCCGACTGGCCAGCTGCAATCACCTTTTCCGAATCTATGTTCCAGTCTCCCGCATGTTCCTTCACCCACCGCATAGCGCTCCGCGCATCCATCACACTTTCCACGGGGGTAATGTCGGGGTGGGGAACCAGGCCATTCTCACAGATCGAAAGCCGGTAGGCAAAAGAAAAGGTTACAAAACCCTTCTTGGCATATCGCCGGCATACATTGTGGAACTCGGTCGGACTGCCATAGGCCCAGCCTCCACCATGAAAAAAGGCTATGGCTGGATTATCTTTCCCTTCAAGGGTCTCATTTGCATAAAATACGTCCACCGCAAGCTCCTGCCCCATGACCTGCTTGTAAATCTTCCTTTCCTGTATAATCCGGTTATCCTGAGCATTCCCGTTTAGTATCAGGAGGAAGGTCAGCCCGAAATGAATGATAATTTTTCTCATGATTTAGGTCCCTTAATTCTCAAGACATTAAATTATCAAATTGTATGCAAGCCTCCAAATGAATGCTTTGTTCAATTAGGGCTTATTTAAGGTCTTGTTAAGCACACTAAAGGTTCCTTTTAAGCGGATATCCTCTGAAGAGCTTCCAATCATTATTTCAAATTCACCTGGTTCAACTACCCAATCCAGATCTTTGTCCATCATTTTGAGTTCATCATACCCTATCTCAAAAGAAACCATTTTTGTTTCGCCTGGTTCAATCTCTATTTTTTCGAATCCTTTTAGTTCTTTAACCGGCCTGACAACACTGCTTATTTTATCCCGAATATAGAGCTGAACTATCTCTGCACCTGCCCTTTCTCCCGTATTTCTAATTTCACATGAAACTTCTGTTTTTCCATATTTTCCAATAGATTTTGCAGAAAAAGTCATGCTTCCATATTCGAATGTTGTGTAACTCAAACCGAAGCCAAATTCATACAAGGGGCTTGATTCCTTTAAATCGGCATAGGAATTTCCCCAACCTTCCTCTAACCAGTAGCTTTTTGAAGGTTTATAATTGTAATAAACAGGAAGCTGTCCTGCATGCCGGGGGAAAGTAAGCGGTAGTTTGCCACTTGGATTGACATCACCAAATAGAATATCAGCAACTGCCTCACCCCCTTTTTCTCCAGGATTCCAGGCTTCAATAATTCCAGGTATGTTTTCTTCAATCCAGGGAATGGCCAGTGCCCGGCCATTAATCAGTACCACTATTGTGGGCGTTCCCGTTGCATATACTTTTTGGACCAGCTCTTTCTGAAGGCCTGTTAATTCAAGCTTAGCAACATCATAGCCCTCGCCCGAAGTCCCTTCTTTATCTTTTCGTTGCCATTCATTTTCACCCAGGACAACAACTGCCACTTCCGATTTTCTAGCAGCTTTCACCGCATTTTCAATCTCATTTAAATCCTCACCAATGACATCACATCCTTTTACATAATTAATTTTTTCGCTGCCCAACTTAATCTCTATTCCCTCAAGAACTGTTGTAATCTCTTGCAATACAACATTTGAAGTGTAGTCTCCCAATTGATTCAAATCATCGTCGGCATTGGGACCGATTACCGCAATGGAAGCTATATTTTTATTGATGGGTAGTAAGTCATTTTCATTCTTAAGCAGCACTATGCCTTCCCGGGCAGCTTCCAATGCCAGGTTTTGATGCTCAGGGGTATGTGAAACTTCCGATGCTTTTTCAACATCGACAAATGGGTTTTCAAATAAACCTAAGCGGAATTTTTGCTCCAATACTCTTCTCACAGACCGGTCAATGGTTTCAATGGATACCTTTCCTTCATTCACATTTTCAATCATCTCATGAAAATAACCCTGGTTAAAAGAGATGCTGACATCCATTCCGGCCCGGGCAACCATAGCTGCAGCTTCCTTCACCGATCTAGCCAGGCCGGTATAAACCAAGGTATTTACCCCATTTCCTTCGCTTAAAACCAATCCTTCAAAATTTAATTCTCCCCGCAGCATGTCAGTTAATATATCTGAAGAAGCATGGGCCGGAATACCATCAATGGTAGGATAGGTGGCCATAACCCCCAGTGCCCCGTTTTCTTTAATACCTGCCTCCCATGGGGGAAGAAACACCTCACGAAGCGTTCTTTCAGATATTTCCATGGCACCACGTTCCAAACCACTAAGGGGCTGACTTTGTCCGGGATAGTGGCATAATCCGGCAACAACTTTATCACCGGCGGACAGATCATCGCCCTGAACCGCCTTTACGATGGTTGCTGCATATTTAGAACACATAAAGGGATCTTCGCTATAACCTTCCTGGTTTCGACCCAGTCTTGGATCCCGGATAGGTTCTATAACCAGGGTAAACAGTTGATGTATTCCTACAGCACGTGCCTCCCTGGCAGCCGCTTTATAAGTTCTGTCAATCAAATCTAAATTCCAGGTGCTGCCCAACGCAGGTCCTTCCGGGAAAATTGTTCCTCCCGAACACATAAATCCGTGCGTACCTTCCTCGGTTTGTAAAAGTGGGATTTTGAGACGTGTTTTCTCCAGTGCAATTTTTTGTAACTCATTGAAAAAAGTGGCTTGCTGGGTAGGACCTTCCTGCAGCGCATGGTTGGGAAGGGTAAAAAATCCACCTCCCGGACCAATTCCATCCAAAAGATTTCCTTGTGTAAACTTTCGACTTTCGACCTGTTTTTCCTGTGCGGTCACTCCCAGCTCACTAAAATAACCACAGGGCATATTCAGTTGCCCAATCTTTTCAGGAAGGGTCATTCTCGAAATCAGGTCGTCTATTCTTCTTTCAACTGTTATCACAGGATTTTGATATGGAAGCATCTCGGAATGCACAGGAATAGACCTCTGCTCGCGCACATACTTTGCTACATTAGCCACATGGTCAATCCATATTCCGTTTTTTGGATCATTAGCATACCTGCAAATTGAATCTATGGTCGATAAAAACGATGTCTCTAATCCCCCCTCATCCATTTCATGTCCCGCAAGGATCAACCAGCTTCCATTTTCCCTGGCACCTTCAATGAGGGCAAGAATTTGGTCGAAACGCTTGCCGTCCAACTCCATCCCTGTGAGTTGCCCAAGATCGCATCGTTCAGGATCGTTCGGCCCCTCATCCATCCAGGTTCTGCCCGAGGCAAACATGGCCAATACCAGGGGAACATAACTCCTGGTTTGCTGACCCCTTCCCACATAAGTCTGGCCACATGGATAGCCATATGAAACCGGAACTACTCCCAATACATCCTCAATAAAACGGTTTGCCGAATCAAGCTCATTGCTCATTTGTTCAAGCGTATAATCCTCCAGGGCTTTCCCCCGGGCCCAGGAAAAATTTCCCGTACAGGGGTGCACCAGCGAATGGTTCCCGATATCATGTTCATGGGCAACAGCCAGCCTCCAGCCATCCAGTCTTTGAATCAATAAATCGGGTGAAACATAAAATGTTGCTTTCACCCCCTGGCTCTCCAGAATGGGGATTCCCTTATCGATCTGACTAAGGCGGGCATCATCAAAGGTGAGGCTAATGGCCATTTTTTTTCCTTCCGGCCAAGTGAAATCCGGGGCGGCCAGCTCCTTCCCTTCCACTTCATATCCCTGTGCCAGCGTGGCCAGGGAGGTGATGAAACCTATAAATATAGCTAGTACAGAGGCTTTGTTCATGATACAGGTCTCTAATTAGTATTACCTCTACAATTTTGATTTTCGCAGAGGTATTATAAAGTAATCTTTGTATCTGTTTCAAGAGGATAAGGTATGAAAAAACAAGGAATGAAAAGAATTGAATGCAATGGATCCCGGAAACACATTTTTGTCCTGCACAATGCCTTTGATGACCTGCAATATGTAATTAGCCTAAGCTGAAAAAGGTCATATCATATTGATTTTTAGTGATATAATGTTTCTTTTATCTCAATATTCTTATCGATACTTTAATCCTGTAATCAGTTCTTGTTCCAGGTCTGATATGGCCAACGAGGCTCCCCAACCACCAGTACCTTGATTGATTTTCATCATAAGCGTATTCCAACCCGTATTTAGTTTCACTTCAGCTTTATCTTGTCCCTGTTCGTGTCCTCTTTCCTGGTTGTTTTGGTGAATGATTTTGCTATTTACCCAAACCTTTACTCCATCGTCTGAACCGATTTCAAAAATTACTTTTTTTTCAGTTTCAATCCACATCTCAGTTTTTAAGTAAGCAACGCTGTTTTGTACATTAAAATATCTTTGAAGATTAATGAAATCTGCCTCAAAACCATCCACACCCATTGGCATTTTTTTCCATGCTGAGTAATGA
>JAOZLK010000676.1 GCA_029934875.1 Bacteroidales bacterium
CTGATTCATCCATATCATAAGCAGATCCTCCGGCGAGCGCATATAAAAAATTCCAGAGTGGATTCTTCTCAGAACGTTCAATTTCCCAGTGACTCTTTGCCGCGCTTAAATGCCTTTGTTTTTGCTCCCCGGTAAATGAATAGTTCACAAATGCCGGTATGGTAAGAAAATACATCTCATCATCGGAGTGATTCCACTCAACACCAAGATCTGCCAATAAGCCTATTTCGCTCAAATCTTCAGGAATTGGGGGACTGCTGGCATTTTTATCATAAGCATACTTGTCAATTAATTCATAGGCTTTCTCCTTGTATAGTGCATTGCCTGTAAAATGGTATGCCGACTGCAGGAATGCCAGAATGAGTGTGGAGTTCAACCTCCTTTCTCCAAATATGTACGGGTCATGATTTACATAGCCAGGATTGAATCTTCCCCATGCCGTTGGTTCTCCGTTCCAGTCGGTCAGGTCCCAATCATTCTCTATAAGATGATTTGTCTCAATAACTATTTGATGAATTGCCCTGTCCCTCCATGCTTTATCAGGAGCTAATTCTGCAAAAAGGGCATAGGCAAAAAAGTGTCCCGCCAATTCATCACTGCTGGTATTCGATTTCCACCTCCATCTTTCATCTTCAGATAATCGCCATATTCTTCCATGTTTCTCGATATACTCCTTTCTCCAATCTTCAGAAAAACCATTGGTTTCCAGTCCCATTTCATAGCCATCTCTTTCATAGCTTCGGGCAGGAAAACCATTTAGCCCGGTAATGTCTGTAAGTCGTTCCATCGCTTCAAAAGCTTCATAGGCATTTTGCTTTGCATCATCAGATTTTGTAACTGCATAACGGAATAATTCACCTGCAAGATACATTGATGTCCAGAGCCCGTCATTATCAGTGTCTTGATAAGACCCGCTTGAAACATCGCCCGGAGTCTCCAGTGTTAGCTCAGAAGTAAAACCATAGCGAATGTGACGCGAACGTTGAATTTCCTGAAAATAATCAGCTTTTTTGGCCAGGGTCATCTCAACAAAATTGATTTTACTTAATCCTTTGCTTGAAAGCACGAGGACGCTTTGATCAGGACCTTCAGCTATATCTACCACTACATCATCCACCAACCATCTTTTTGAAGCATAGTAGTCATACTTTCCGTCTTTTCGAAGTTTAAATGCACCGTACATGGAGCCAAACCATAGTTCGCCATGAATGGATGTTAATGCTGTAATGCTGTTATTAGGCAAGTTATCATCTATTGCTGATGCATTGAATGACAGGCCATCGAGTTTTATGACTCCGTTTTTAGTACCAAGCATTAAATCTCCTTCAAATGGAGTAATTGCACTTAAGTCGGATCCACTGTATACCTTTACAAGCTTGTGCGTTTCATCTAAGAGATATAAGTCATTTGTGGTCAGAATAAAAAATCTATTGAAGGCCTCATCAAAGATTATTTCTTCAGGCTCAAAGGCTTTCAATGATTCTTCCCATACTTTCACCCCCTGTTTAAATAATACCAGTTTACCTTTTGCCCCCACCAGGATTGTGAAATCTTCTGCAAGAGCAAACTTGGCGGCATTTTCCAGCTCATGCTCCACGTAAAACCTGCCAGCCCACGCGTTACTCAGAATAGCTTCATTTGTAAGATAAACAAATTGATTTTTATAGGAATCAATAGCCACGATGTTCATATCCCTTAAGGGTCGATAAAGCCTTGATTTGATAATTTTACTTTCCCATGGCTGCAATAGCCCATCGGGTGAAAGTATGTGAACTACTTTATTTCTGTCGCTCCTGACTTGCAATAAATCACTGCTCAACTGAGGATCTGCAAATTCAAATTTATCTGCATAATCCTGGATATATGGAAGATCCAGTTTTGTCTGTGCGGACAATGAGAACGACACCAAAGTGCAAAAAATCACAATTATAAGCTGCTTCATATATTCTTCTTGATAAAACCCGGAAGTAAATCTGCCAGTGGATTAGAATCAGCTGCGCATAAACCCAGTGGATTATGTTGCCTCCAGCCTTCTGCAAAATCCCATTGCTTCGACAGCTTACCCATTTCCTTTCCATATTTTTTCATAATATCCAGATAAGCATTGAAACCCTGACTGCGATCAAGCCACTCTTTCTGGCTCTTATGTTCTGCCAGTATCATGGCTTTCTCCTCCACTACATCACTTATATTGACAAAAATGTCAGGATACACCATGCGATTTAATGCATCTCTGTTGCCATGTGCTTGGGCATGATATACTGCAACTTCCTTGTTCACTATTTTTCTTGGAGGATCTACCGGAAAATTTTGCATGCCCCGTGTAAAAGCAGCGGTAACAGCCAGGCGACAGGCATTGGTATGATCTTCCATATAATCCTCAGGTGAAGGTATTAAGAGAATATCAGGAGCTACATCACGAATAACAGAACCCAGCTTCGCCAACAGTTCCTTATTGTAAAAAATGTCCAAATCGGGAACAAGAGGCTTGTAAAAAACAGCACCGAGGCCTTGTGCCGCATTTTTTGCTTCTTCCAGGCGGATGGCTGCAATGGTATCTGCATCGTATTCTGCCGTGCCGCAGGAGCCATTGGCAATGTTCATATAGTGAATTTCACATCCTGCTCTGGCAAGTAGGATCAGGGTCCCGCTCATTCCAAATTCAATATCATCCGGGTGAGCGGCTAAAGCAAATACTCGTTTTTTCATATTAATGCATTTCAATTTCACATTTCCCAATCCCACTGCGCAGGTAAGAGAATTGGACGTTTGGGTGATCGGCCAACAATGACATCGGTACCGATGAATCTGCTATTCCTTTTGAAATCATAAGCGCCGTTAGTCGCATG
>JAOZLK010000677.1:0-2464 GCA_029934875.1 Bacteroidales bacterium
GACCGGGATCTCTTCAACCCCCAGCGGGTTGGCGGCAATGGCAAAGCCTGTTTCCTTGGCTTTCGTCCCCGGGATGACCAGTCACAATCCCTGGGACATGAAGAGAGAACCCTTTTTGAGATATTGGATGTCCTGGGAGCCTATCCTGCTACCGGCTCTTTCGCTGACGTCAACGACAATACGGAACACCTTTCCCGTACCACTGAATACTTATGTACCAGATTTCCCAACCAGACCACCATTATTGCCAGGCATTACCGAACACATGCAGAGACATGGACAGGAGGTTTTGGCCGGGACAGGGAGGCCGATATTCAAGCGATTGCAGAGAATCCACTTCCGACTGACGAAATTGAGCTGGTTGATTACAAGGTTAATGGACACACTATAACTTACGAGGGGAGCTTGCTGGTGGCTTTCAGGTTAGGTCCCCAACAGGATTTACTAGCCTTTGAAGGAAGGGATTGTGACAGGATCAGTATTGATGGACAAGAGGTTGTATTTTCCGGCCAGAAGCTAAAGCAAATCTCATGGTGCCCGGTTGAGGAGAAAAGACAACTGCCAGGCAAGGCTTTTTTCCAGATCTACCTGGATGGAAGTGGTAAGGTGGCCATTCCCATGAAAACCGGACGGCGGGATATGGAGATGGTTACCGAAGGAGTTGCCCGGGGGACCATTGGCACAAGCATCCCGTTTACCTACAGGAAAGGGAAGATCGAATTGGAGCTTAATGAAGACAATACAGGCAAATGGCTTTATATAACAGGTAAAGAATAAATTTCAGCTATAGAACTCACAATATGAAGCAGCACAAAATGTCAGGATCCAGGATAGTACGATTTGCAGTCCTTGTTTTATCAGCAATGCTTTTAATGAACTGTGCCACTGAAGAAAAACAGCCTCCCAATATCCTTTGGATCCAGACCGACGAACAGCGGACCTCCTCCCTGGGATGCTATGGTTCGGACTGGGCAAGGACCCCCCATATTGACCGGATAGCAGGGGCAGGTACGGTTTTTTCCAGGGCTTACACCCAGTGTCCCCAATGCGTGCCGGCCAGGAATTCCCAGCTGACGGCTCGTTATCCGCAGGAGGTCAACTGCACCTTTAACCAGGGCAATAGTCCGTACCCGGAAGGCACCCGTACCATTGTGGAGGTATTGAATGAAGCCGGTTACCGGACGGTTACCTATGGAAAGCAGCATACTACTGCGCCCATTGCCTGGGACGAGGCCAGGGATTGGATATGGAATCCTGAATATGCTGGCTACTACAGCATCAACGAGAAATATGACCCGGAGGAATACGATGTGATCACGCCCTCAGGGGCCAGGCAGGGCAATATTATCAGGGCAGGGGTTTATCCCGGCGGGGATGATAATCCCAGCCGGAACATTACCGACTGGGCCATCGAATTTCTGAAGGGCCGGGATAAGGAGACCCCCTTCTTTCTAAGGGTCAGCCACAACTATCCGCATACTCCGGTACTGCCTTCGAAACCATGGGATACCTTTTATGATCCTGAGGAGATCCCTGTGGTCTACCTGGATATGGAGGCTGTGAAGACCAGGTCGTCGTGGGACCAGGAGGCCTCACAGTGGAAGGCACTTTCGAACCTGTCAAAGGAGGATTATGACCGGTCGTGGCAGCACTACATGGGACTATGTGCGCAGGTGGATGATGAAGTTGGCAGGCTGATGGAGGTGATGGATGAAATGGGACTGACAGAAAACACCATTATCGTCTTTTCTGCTGATCATGGAGCCGGACTGGGGGAATTCGGACTGGTCACCAAAGGGACCTTTGATGATCCCTCCTGGCGGATCCCCTATATCTGGTCATGGCCAGGGCAGGTGCCGGCAGGTGTGGTGTCGGAGGATCTTGCGGAGCTGATCGATATGAACAAAACCCTGCTTAGGCTCTGTGGAATAGAGGACAGGATTCCCGAAACGTGGAGGGGGAGGGACCTGTTTAAAGATCCGGCACCAGATGCGGTTTTCGGCCAGATTGGATATCCCAATATGAATTCCGTAGTGGGAAGGAAGGGAGATTCAAGGGCTCATTTTGCCCAGTTGCGCATGGGAATTCGTACGGACCAGTACCGGATGGATTATACCTTTATGAAAGATGGTGAAAAAATGCCTGTGGCGGACGGGAACCTCTTTGATATGGTGAACGATCCCGGAGAACTGAAAAACCTGTGGGATGATCAGGACCATCGGGAGATCAGGAGATCCATGGCAAAACAAATGGACAACTGGTTCGAGAAAATTGACAAGCCTGCCGTGTTGTTCGAAAGTGTTGATCCATAAATGATTATTCTAAAGAAATGCTAAATAGAGTTGTATTGCGGGCCCTGTTTATAGTGGTTTGCGGGGTACTCCTGACAGGTTCCTGCGACCAGGAAACAACCGATGATTGCAATGGAGATGTTCAGATCCTCGACAATACCTGCAATTGTAAG
>JAOZLK010000677.1:2474-2849 GCA_029934875.1 Bacteroidales bacterium
TGGTCACGCAAGAGTAATTGACATTGCATCTGATGATTGCGGGTACCGTTTCCTGGTTAACAACATCGACTTCCTGGCCTTTTACATCAATAAGATCAACAGTGAGTATGGCATGGAGGATATGCAAAAACTGGTTGGGATTGTGGATGAACATGACCTGGAGGTGATCGTGGAGTTGGGCGGTGTACTTGGGCCAGGATGGGGCAGCCTGACCGATGTTGAGAATGGGAAGGAGAGCGCCCTGGTGGAGATCAGAAACAGTAAGAAATGGGTAACGGCCGGGGGCACAATCGACTATGTGATTTTTGACGGCCCCGTCAGGCGGCTGCTTTATGGAAATATTCCGGAAAATATAAAGGAAAACAACGGGGTGCT
>JAOZLK010000678.1 GCA_029934875.1 Bacteroidales bacterium
TGAAATCCCTGAGCAGGTGGGGTGATAATATTTCCAAAACAGTTGGAGAATCTCTCTATGTTAAAGAGAAAGATGGCATTCCAAACCTGAAGAAACCGGGTACGAAAGAACGGCTTATAGCATTCCTGAGAGATGAATACCAGGTGGAAAGTGTGGCTTTGGTAATGCTTGTAAACAATTATTTTAAAACGGATATCTCCATCGCTATCAACACGCTACAGAACGAAGATGTGGAATTTGCAGTGGTCAGTTATAAATATCCTTCAGAAATTGCACATAATTTTCTTCATCTTTATGGAGCAGCTGACCTTCATAAGACGCATTTCAGAAGGAGCAAACGGAACCTGAAACTTGCCATGAGCAAATTCCCGGACGATATCATGTCGGAGGTTTACGCAAGGCCTTTGAATGAACTTGAAATTGGACCTTATACGCAATATATGATTGGATGGAGAGAAGATTTGAACAAGGAATACGAACCCTTAATGACCGAGAGGTTTACTCTTTTTAAATAAAAAAAAAAAGTGTTATTTTTACTTCAATATGGTGCTGCTGCGAATAAGAGGCATGCGATCCATTTAACCCAGTGATTAAACAAGCTACCTATGAACCGAAACCTATTATTACCCGGTAAATTCTTTCTCCTTCTGTTTGTTTCATTTAGCATCCTGGCTGTCAGCTGCAAGCTTGGAACAAAAACAGGAAGTGAAGGATCGGGGGAATTTGAAGCGTCCGGAGCGCTGGATGCGGAAACCCAGGAGCAGCTAAATACTGCAAAGCGTATTTTCTATTCTCTGCCCTCTCCCCTTGAGACTGCCATGTTGATTAAAAATGCCGGAGCCGCGTACAATGAAGAACTTCTCAATCCAACTGGCAACACGGCCCGTTATATAACATCAAAAGGCAAGGCCTTAAATCTGGGAATATACTCCACAGATCTTAGTTATGCCAGTCTGTTTGACCAGACCCAGGCCACCCTGGATTACATTGGTGCTGCAAAAGAAATGGCCGACGGTTTGAGTATCCTCGACGCAATTGATGAAGAGACCATTGAATTCCTTGAGGAAAACATCAACAACCGGGAGATGATCATTGATATTATTTCGGAGACCCTGATGAACTCCAGCTCATTTCTGAAGGAAAACGGAATGGAGGCCACTGCCTCAATTGTTCTTGTGGGTGGCTGGATGGAAGGTCTCTATATTGCGACCAATCTGGTGGACGATTCCAAGCTGAAAGAGAATAAACTGGTCGAAAGAATTGTTGATCAAAAACTTTCCCTGGATATTATCGTAAACCTTCTTATGCAGTCATCGGAGGATGAAGATGCCATGGCAGTATTGGAGGACGTAAATACACTAAAAGTTATTTTCGATAAAATCACAATTGTACAGGGCGAAGTCACAGCGGTAGAAGATCCTGAAACCAACGTAACCATCCTGCAATCAGATTCATCCATAAAGATTTCTAAGGATGTGTTCCGGGAGTTGAAAGCCAAAGTATCTGAGATTCGTAGTAGCTACATATCCTAAACCCAAAAGACAATGACTAAAAAGGGCCTTCTATTTATATCCCTCGTCGTTTGCATGATCGCTTTGCCGGTAGCAATGAACGGGCAGTGTAAACAATTTGCCAAAAACACGTGTAAGCCAGGACTTGATCCCTACCAGCACGATGGAAATTACGATGCCGCAGCCCTTTTGATTGAGGGTGAACAGGCTGATATGTACCGCGTACTCCATGCCGATGTTAACTACCGAATCGGAGTATGCGGATCTGGCAATCTTTCTTCCATTCACTTTAAAGTGCAGGATGTAAGGGACAATTTCAAAGTAATTTATGATAATAGTGAACATGACTTCGATTGGAAATGGGATGTAAAACTGGAATCGAGCAGACAGTTGCGGATCATTGTGACAGTTCCTGTTTCGGATGAGGATTCAAGCTCCCCCGAAGAGGGATGTGTCTCTGTTATGATTGGGTCAACCGATTTCTAATTTGAGGAACTCTTAATTCATCTACCATGACTAAGAAAAGTATTCTCTACCTGTCAATTCTGGCCACTCTGCTGGTAATGCCTGATGTATTAAATGCGCAGTGTAAGCAATTTGCTAAAAACACATGCAAATCAGGGCTTGAGCCCTACCAACATGACGGAAATTACCATGCTGCCCTGTTGATTGAGGGAGAAGAAGCGGAGCTGTATAAGACTTTCTATTCTGGCAGACAATACCGAATTGGAGTTTGCGGAGCTCCTAACCTGGATCGAATTGAGTTTAAAATAATTGATTCCAGGAGCGGGAAGGTAGTCTATGATAACAGTCAACATGATTATGTCTGGAAGTGGGACTTTACCCTTGAATCGAGCCAGCAGTTGAAGATAATGATCAGGGTGCTTGCCCCTGAGGGGAACATTGAGGAGCCAGAGGAAGGTTGTGTGGCAATCATGTTTGGTTCCAAGGATGATTAATTCTGCGATGAAATAATTAAGACCGAGAATATTTAAGCCTAATGGGCTGTTCGTTTGAAGCGAACAGTCCTTTTTTTTTTATATTTGCTATTGTTACTCCACTAACAATACGACGCTATACTAATGAACCCTGAACAAAACGACTACCACATCAGCCTTTCCGGGTGTGTCCCCATAACAGTATATTCCCCAATCTTTATAGTCAGTCATTGGTAATGATTTTATTAAGAATTAAGATGCCAATGTTTGTCAGTGCTTTCTTTGTTATAATAATGAAGCAATTAAAATATTACGCGATTATCAATCCCTAAAAATTTAAAAACTATGGATCACGGACCAGCAGTAGAACTCGGTGTAGATCATGCAGCGAAAAGAAA
>JAOZLK010000679.1 GCA_029934875.1 Bacteroidales bacterium
TGCCCTTTTCAATGGACGATACTATGGTATCCGCAATCGCGGAGAGCTGATCGAGGTATATCCCTTTTATGGCATCAAACTGCTCTTTTGGAACGGTCACGTTTGTATCTGTATCGGAAAGATCCATTACATAATCCTTCATGCTCTCACGTATCGGCTCCATGTTAAGGGACTGGGTCCACGGAATCAGGGTCCGGTATTCATAGGCCCTTGTCATCAGGTAGTGGTATTTCTGCAAACGCTCAAATGCCCGTTTCTCAATGCCATTGGCATATTGCAGTGTCCTGATATTTCGCTTTCCCGACTCTTCCAGTATGGACTGGGTGAGGGACTGGATCGCCATCCTGTTTTCAGCCACCCTGTTCAGGTCGCTGGAAATAGAATTCATCGTATGGACAATTTTCTCTTGCATTTTTCTCTGCTCCTTAACCTTGGTCTCAATTCTAAGCATCAGGTTTTTGTAATCCGCAGACGAGGCTTTCAGTTTATCCAATTCAGCTTTGACCATTTCATCGGTGACTTTCAAAACGCTGGTAGATGCATCGTAGTTGCTTGCATAGGATAAAACTCCACTTGCCGCCTGATTCATGGTATTCCATTTATCAAGCCCGCTGTCGATGTCATCGATCTCACCCTGGGTGATCCCGGTGAGATTCTTCAATTTGGCATCGGTTCCAAATTTTTGGATGGCATCCTGCTTATAACTTTTATAACTGCTATAAGCATTTGCTGAAGCCTCAACCACCAGGCTTGCATTTTCCAGGGAGAAGGGTTCTTTGTAATCCAGTTTTGAAGTCAGCGACAAGCCCTGTCCAAGAACCTGACAACCCGGAATAGGAATCATACTCAGAATTGAACCGCCTACAGAGGCAATGCTTTTAAAGAAGGCCATTTTCCTCTCCTTTTCGGCATTGGCCTCGGCATCTTTTAACAGCCGTTCTTCCATGGTTTTCATCTCTCCTCTCAGCGCATCCGCATCCCGTCTTAACTGATCATATATATTCTCATAAGTCTCCAGGTTCCTGATATTTTCCCCAAGACGACCCTGCAAAGCTGTAACCTCCCCTATCATAGAACTTCGTGCACTTTTCATCCCATTGGAAACCTGTTCAATATTGGCATCTGCCTTATTAATCAGGTAGCTCAGGAACATCAGGTTAAAGGCATTGTCCACCTCACTCTCAAACACTCCCTGGTACACTTCAAAGGAGAGAAGGGGTACCCAACCTATCGGGTTTCCATAATAATCAAGTTGACTCCGCAACCTGTTCTGCAAATCCCTGATCTGATTTTGCGCATTCATCAGATCTGCATCATCCGAAGTCATTGCCACCTCGACCGAGGCAAACTTTCTGGCAAGGAGCTGGTTCAATGATTCGCATCTGTTACGCACATACTCCAGGTTATTCTCCATGTACTGAAAGCGTATGTAATTCACTTCTGGCTGAATATTCCTGGCATGCACCCAAATTTCAGGGAACCAATCACCTTTGACAAAACTCCCTGTTGAGCCGTAGGTTTGATCAGTCCCATTCTCCCCCGGAGCACCGGCTTGAATAGAATAATTTACAGGTGGAATGTAAACCGGAGAGCGAAGATTTCCGCCATTCCCCCCATTCCCGGAAGGAACCCCGGCGCCAGTTGTAACGGATTGCCCATCACTCCCGTTCAGGATAAAATGACCGCCCGGCCCCATTTGCAGATCGCCTGTAAATAGATGGATATCCCCTGCATCTCGTCCATCTTCTGAAGCACTTGCACCGGAATTCGGAATTTTATTCCTAAAGGGGCTGGTATTTATGGAGGCATTAGGGTCATCAAATACCAGGGTGCGCGCGTAGATGATTACCTCGCAGGCGGGAAACCTGAGTGCCTCATGGATCAGAATTGAATCGGCATAAATATACACATGCCGCAGGGTGTTAAATCGTGCATCTGCATCACCCTGGGCTGAGTATTCGCAGAGTCCCTGGTCATCCTGTTCTAAATCGAACAGCAGGGTTCGACCCGCAATATGAAGAGAGGAGTCCGACTCATCGATTAAGGATACCACATCATTCATCACGGCCTTATCCTGGGTTCCCGTTTTGCTTAAGCCCATGGCATTCAGTTCGTAGGGGAGCCGGGGTATGTAATTAAAATGAATCTCCCTGCTTATGGTATCGGTATCGGTAAATGCCGTAAAAATTACCGTATCACAAAATTCTGAGATGGAAGGGTTCGGGGTAAAAATGAAAATTTGCCTGCCATCATCCCAGCTGTATTCTCCCATCCGATGTTCATCGGCCTGGATATCAAACCTGGCCTGTGGCCCAAGCGCTTCGGATTGTAAAATATAAGCAATGGGGCTATCATCATAGACCGAGAATTGACCCAGTTCATCAATATCCAGGGTATCATACAAAGAAATATAAACATCGAGTCCCGTCTGCTGTAAACCGAGGCATAGCTGATCCTCGTGATTCGTAGAAGAGACGATGCCCCCCAGGGAAAAGGAGCTGATCTGCGTAGCTGCTGTTTGTGCATTTGGTGGCGCAGCAAGCGGACTTATTCCCCATGGTGTGATATATTGCGCAAACAAGGCAACAGAAAAGCACATGAGGATTATGATTATGCCTGTCTTTTTCATGGCACGCTACTTAATGCGGATGATGAAATTCACGTTGGCATTCTTCGGCCGGGTTTCAGATCCACCAGATCCTGCTGTTGTATTATCTTTTGTTGTGGTATTTGGATGCGCAGCATCTTCGGCCTTTAAAGCTCCATCATCTTTTACCCGTGTGGAGGTATTATAGGTGTCATTAAAATAATGAGTATGGTTCTTCAGTTCATCCCCCTGGTAACTTC
>JAOZLK010000680.1:0-1063 GCA_029934875.1 Bacteroidales bacterium
TGACATACCGGCCATTTACAAAAAGCCGGTAACGGTTATCGGCAGAAATGTGAATAAGGAATTCTTCAGGGGGACCTGCCAGTTCAAAACTCTTCCGAAAATGAAAAACGCCATAATCCAGGGTAGATGCAGTGGGATGGGTGATCCACTGGGCTTTCCATGCGTGCTTAAGAATCTGAAAGTTTTTCCCTTCGTGGTTGATACGAACTTTTGACTCCTGGGAGAAATTGGGAATTGAGAATATAAACAGGACTACTGCCAGCAGGCTAAGCCTTTTCATCGAAACATGGGTTTGATAGAAATGCTAAAAGTATGTAATTGTTTTCTTCTTAGAAATTATATTTATTTTACCCCAATAAGCAGGTCAGCATTATCGAAAATGGTTTTTACCATGTCTTGCCATAGTTTAGGAAAGGCTTTCTTACTCTCTTCTGTTGCATCAGGACCAAAGGCAGATTGCATGATTTCGCCAGGATTAACCACCTTTTTCGGCATATAGCTTACTTCTACACTCTTGTTTGTATCGAGTCGTGTAAATCGAACGTTTGATTGAATATCTGCACCATAAAACAAAAGTCCCCGACGATTATATTTACCCTGAATACCGGTAAATCCGGTATCACTTGTTGCCCCGGTAATATTAGACAAGACCTGGGCAGAAACAGCAGTATTTCCCTCGTTTGGTGATTCTCGTAATTCAACTTTAATTCCCCCTCTTTCGGGGAGCTCTGTCCCATAAAGCTCTTGAAGTCCTTTAAGCGCCATAAGATATGAGCCGCTCACAAGCGCACAACTGTGACCTGCCATTTTCACTATTTCGAGGTAGGAGATATCGATAATTCCTTCCTCGCTAGACCCTAAAAACTTACTTAATTCGTCTTTAAGAATGATGTGCTCAACTTCATTATAAAAATCAGGATATTCCATAATATATCAATTAATTTAAGCTGCTAAAATCCTTTGTTATCATTAAAGAGTTCCTTAGAATGATCATCCCCACATTAACCCGGATGAGGTTTTCAAATTTTTCCTTGAGTCATTATATTCTGGCTAGAAGTTATAT
>JAOZLK010000680.1:1073-2843 GCA_029934875.1 Bacteroidales bacterium
TCTCCTGGCCATCAACAACAAATACATTGGTAATCTTTAGAATTGTAAGAATAATTAAAAAGACCAAAAAGTGATCATATGCAGTAAGATTCTTAAATACTTCAGATAGTTTCTTCATTATATTCTGGCTAGAAGTTATATTTCACTTTTATATAAACCATCGAATTGTCGCCGTACTGACCAAAGCGACCACTCTCGTCGCCCACGAAAATATTTGAACCAAGCAGGATTGAAAAGCTATCGTCAAAATCATAAGTAATTTTGGGTCTGATCAGTGCATCTTCGTTGCTTAAGCCTATGTATGAGAAAAGTTCAAGGTGAAGGGTTTCTCTGAACATGTCATAGCGGGCCAGAAAAGTCATTGTGTTCTCTGTTTGTTCCTTCTGAATATAGTTGTCATAATTCAGAATAGTCTGTTGAATGAATTGAGTGCTTAACTTTACGGGTCCGAGGTTAAAATCCAATCCCACCAAATAATGCAAATAATCTTTTTGAATATTTCCATCAGGCTGGGTGGGGTCTTCGGTCAGGAAATACTTGCCATTGTAGTAGGCGGCTTCTCCCCTTAATATCACACCTTTTATTTCAGAACTGAATGATCCGCCTCCTATGGCAAGCCGGTGATGTTCCGGGGTAATGTTTATGCCTGTAAGGATGGGCTGCTGGGTATCGGGATCAAGCCCAAATTCTTTTTGTACATGCATTGTCGGATTATCATCCCAGGTATAAGCCCCCATGATTTCAAAATCAATGGCTGAAGTAAGTGCTGTATATTTTAGAAAGATCTCACTGGATTCAAGACTGGGTGTTATCAGTTCCTGGGAATAATCCCAGGTAGGTGTTACAGGGAAATCAGGTTGAATGTACCAGATTGAACCCGGAGGGGGTCTTTCAGTGGGAGTGAATACCGGAATCCAGATTGCTTCAAGGGTACTGTTACCAAAGTAATAATTTACTTTGGTGGCAATCACACCGGTTCTTATTTCATCAAAATCGGGTAGCAGAAATTCAGTCAGATTCAAAGGCGAAACAATGTCGGTAATAAATACACCGTCTGCTTTTCCCCATACTACCTGTTGTTTTCCTATTCGAATATCAAAATTATCAAAATACAAATCCAGGTAAAGCTCCCTCATCCTGAAATCAAGACTGTCGGCATTGTATAAATACATCATTGGATTTGCCTTAAACGCTACCTTATTGCCCCTTTTTTCAAAGTTCAGATTGAGCGTTTGCTGCACAATTCCAAAATCTCCAGTGTTGAACAAAATCCCCTCATAGGATCTGGCAAAACCCGAAATGTCAAGATTCTGTGCCCTGGTATATTGACTTGCTATTATTAGCAATATCAGTACGAGTCCTTTTGTTCTCATTTTATCTGTCAGATTTACATTCCTCTCATCATCATCCGTTCTGTAAATTTAGAATCAGAAATCCCGGTGTTGATTTGGATATTGCTCAATATGATGCTTGTCCTGTGGTTTTTCTGCACGTTTTTCATCTCAGAATTTGTAATCACCCATATATCTGAGATTTTCTCAACTTCTTTTATCGTTAATGTTTTCAGAAGGTCCTCATCTTCGTCGTAAAAATCCTTTTGAACACCAATGAAGGTTGATTTATTGACCCAGACTACCGTTTTTGAGTACATGTAATCTTCGTCTTTAGATACACTTTCAACCACATAGCATTCTTTACCATCCAGGGTCTCCTCACGTAATAGTTTATGAGTATCATCTTCAAGCTTGCGATCACCCAGGTCATCGTAAG
>JAOZLK010000681.1:0-928 GCA_029934875.1 Bacteroidales bacterium
ACAGCTTAAATTGGATCGCCTGGACCGTATTCTTGTTTCGGCCATGAAACAGTCCCTTAAAGCTTTTAAGCCTGTTTTATCTGATCCTGCTCCAATGGCTCAGTTCTTAAAACAGGAACAGCAAGGTACCCTGGGCATTGCGCATTGCTATCCGCTTGACCGACTATCCTTATCAGATATTGAAAAATCGGGCAAGTATACCATCCTTGTAGGACCCGAGGGAGATTTTTCGGAAGAGGAGCTGGAAGCATCAATCACAGCGGGATACAGGCCCCTTCACCTGGGAGAATCACGTCTCCGCACCGAAACCGCCGGTGTGCACATCTGCTCGGCTATCAGTATACTAAACCAGTAGACGCAGGTATATTTAACTCTTCGCTTAAAAGCGCCTGTGGCGCTTTAGAGGCTTCATCGTCAAATATATCCGCTCATCCTGTTTCAGAACAGGATTGAATACCATAGAGAAGAAAAAAAAGGCTGCCAGATTCTGGCAGCCTTTGAGTTAGACATTGTGCAATAGAGCTTGCACGATTTCGTCTCCCGGATCAAACAATAAAGGTTCCAGTAAATCTTTTAAGAATTGGTCATCATTGAGTTGATCTGAAAGGTCTCGGGTCTCGTTTGATGTGTTTGTTTCATCAAATCCGTCCACCCGGTGAAATAGGGTAGAAATTTTTACCATAGGCAATTTAAAGTATAGGTTATCTTCCTATAAAACGTCTATGGGTTCTGGATATTGTGAAAAAAGGTGAAAGATTCTTAATAAACCGTAAGAGAGAGCTCTCTCTCATTGATCATTTTACGCAGGTTAATCAGCGCATAGCGCATTCTGCCAAGCGCAGTATTAATACTTACACCCGTTTGATCGGCAATCTCTTTGAAGCTCAACTCACCGTAGTGCCTGAGAAGGACAACTTCTCGCTGGTCG
>JAOZLK010000681.1:938-2841 GCA_029934875.1 Bacteroidales bacterium
GGTCGGAAGGAAGTTCGTTTATAAGTGTCCTTAACTCCGACCGGATCTGGCTGCTCACAATAATTTCTTCGATGTTCTTATCCGAAAATTTCTGGCTGTTGAAAAGATCTACCTCTGTATCGTCATTGGATATAGAATTCATCTGTTTCTCTTTCCTGAAATGGTCAATAATCAGATTATGGGCTATTCTTATTACCCATGAAAGAAAGCGGCCGTTGTCTTTGTATTTACCTCCGCGAAGGGATTGGATTACCTTGATAAAGGTCTCCTGAAAAAGATCCTCAGCAAGCTGCTGGTTCTTTATGGTCAATACAATATAAGTATACACCTTACTGCGGTGCCGTGTAATTAACGATTCAATGGCTGATTGATCACCTTTGATATATGCTTGAACCAAGTCCTGGTCATTTAATTCACTCTTTTTCAATATCTCGTTCCTGTTGGTTAAGCGTAGAGGTGTTCTATAGGCGAGGTTTTTTTTAAATTATTATGTATGCAATTAACTAAAAAATATTGTTACTACAAAATATGCTACTTTTGTTGCAAATTTAATGCCAACTATTAACGACCAGGAAATACATATAAAAGGGGCAAGAGTTCACAACCTGAAGAATGTTGAAATCCGCATCCCCAGGGACCAGATGGTAGTGGTTACTGGTTTATCCGGATCGGGTAAATCCTCGCTGGCCTTTGATACGCTTTATGCTGAAGGGCAGAGAAGGTATGTGGAGAGTCTGTCTGCGTATGCCAGGCAGTTTCTAGGGCGTATCGACAAGCCCGATGTGGAGTTTATCCATGGAATTCCCCCTGCTGTTGCACTTGAACAGAGGGTTAATACACGGAATCCCCGTTCCACAGTGGGTACCTCCACTGAAATATATGATTACATCAAGCTTCTTTATGCACGTGCTGGTCAAACTTATTCGCCTGTCTCAGGCAAACTGGTAAGGCGGCATTCAGTTTCCGATGTTGTGGACTTCATCCTTGCAAGAGAAAAGGAGAGGCGTTTGGTGATCCTCTCATCCGTTAATATCCAGGCAGATAAGGATGTCGATTACCAACTGGATATTTATGCCGGTCAGGGGATGACCCGGGCCAAGGTGGGAAATGAGATTGTCTCCCTTGAGGAGCTGAAAGGCGGAGCTGTGAATCTTGACAAGCTTCCCCTTAATCTGGTGGTGGACAGAATCGTGGTGAAGGATGATGATGATTCCGTTTCCCGCTTCGGGGATTCGGTTCAGACTGCACTTCAGATGGGACATGGACACTGTATGATATGGGATCCGGAAAGTGGTGATTTAGAGGGGTTTTCAACCAGGTTTGAGGCCGATGGTATGGAGTTTGATGAAGCTTCAGAACACCTTTTTAGTTTTAATAATCCACTGGGTGCCTGTCCTGCCTGTGAGGGTTATGGGAATATAATGGGAGTTGACGAGGACCTTGTTATTCCCGACAGACGCCTTTCGGTTTACGATGATGCCATTGTTTGCTGGAAGGGGGAGAAGATGAAGAGGTGGAAGGAAAAGCTGCTGATGAATGCCGACCAGTTTGATTTTCCCATACACGAAGCCATTCATAATCTGAGTCCCGAACAGCAGAAATTATTATGGACCGGTAACCGCCACTTCAGAGGGATAAGTAAATTTTTCGATCACCTGGAAAAAAAGAAATATAAGATACAGTACCGGGTTATGCTTTCCCGATACAGGGGGAAAACCATCTGTCCGGAATGCAATGGTTCCCGCCTCCGGAAAGAGGCAGGTTATGTAAAGGTTGGAGGTAAGAAAATTACCGACCTGGTGGATATGCCCATCCTGAAGCTTGAATCTTTCTTCAGTAAGCTGAAGCAGCCAAAGAAGGAAAAAGAAGTGTCAAAAAGGCTCTTGAAGGAGATCAATACCAG
>JAOZLK010000134.1 GCA_029934875.1 Bacteroidales bacterium
TGGGTGTCTACGATCTTTTGATCATGACCGGGGGATTGGGTCCAACCAGGGACGATCTGACCAAAGAGACCCTCGCAGCTTACTTTGACAGTCCCATGGTGATGGTACCAGAGGTGCTGGAAAAAATTACTGCGTTTTTTAAGGCGCGGGGCCGTGTCATGATAGATTCCAATGCAAGGCAGGCAGAAGTTCCGGCGGCATGCCAGGTATTGACCAATAACCATGGATCTGCACCCGGCATGTGGTTTGAAAAGGGTGGGAGTATACTGATCTCACTCCCCGGGGTTCCATACGAGATGAAGGGGCTCATGCAGGAGGAGGTTCTTCCGAGGATCAGCGAAAGGGTTACTGTTCCTCAGGTGGTGCACCGGACCATTATGACCCAGGGCGTTGGTGAATCCTTCCTTGCGGAGCTCATTAAAGATTGGGAGTCAGGCATTCCGGATTGTGTGAAACTGGCTTATCTGCCCAGGCCTGGCATTGTGCGCTTACGCCTGAGTGCTTCGGGAAAATGTGCTGAAGATGCAATCCAAATACTTGATAAACTGGTTGGTAAGCTGCTGGAGATTATCCCGCAACATGTCTTCGGTTTTGATGATATTTCACTTGAACAAGCACTTGGTGATACACTGAAGGAGCGGAGCCTCACCGCGGCAACAGCAGAGAGCTGCACAGGGGGTAATATCGCACGTTTGCTAACATCTGTTCCGGGAAGTTCGACTTATTTCTCAGGCTCGGTTATTGCATATCAGAACGATGTAAAAAGCTCAATTCTTAAGGTTGAAAATGGAGTTATCAACAGGTACGGGGCAGTAAGTAAGCAGGTTGTTGAGCTCATGGCCAGGGGGGTGATGAAAGCACTTGGGAGCGATACAGCCATGGCCACCTCGGGAGTTGCAGGCCCCGATGGAGGCAGTGAAGAAAAGCCCGTGGGAACAACCTGGATATCTGTTGCTTATAAGGATAAAGTAGTTTCAAAAAAATATCTTTTTGGGGGTACGCGAGAAAGAATTATCGACCAGGCTTCCTATACGGCAATGCAGCTTTTAAGAAGGTTGGTGTTGGACCTGTTATAATGAGGTGTATTCGGAGCGCTTTTTTGCTCGAAAAGTTTGATTATTCCATAAAAAATCGCGTAATTTGCGCCTCGTTAGAAGAAATGATCTGAAATTTAAAGGAAAAATGTCGAAAATTTGTCAGATAACAGGTAAGAAAATGATGGTGGGAAATAATGTATCTCACTCAAAGCGAAGGACTAAAAGGACTTTTCAGCCCAACCTCTTCGATAAGAAGTTTTATCTTGAAGAAGAGGACAGGTATGTCAGTCTTCGCCTATCGGCGCAGGCCATTCGCACCATCAATAAGAACGGACTTAAAGTCACGCTTGACAAGGCCGTTAAAAAAGGATTTCTTAAATCTTATTAATTAAAGTAGGAAATGGCTAAAAAAGGTAAAGGAAACAGGGTACAGGTTATCCTCGAGTGCACAGAGCATAAAGAGAGCGGAATGCCTGGAACTTCTCGATATATTTCAACCAAGAACAGGAAGAATTCTCCTGACAGGCTTGAGCTGAAGAAGTACAATCCCGTATTGAAAAAAGTAACTATACACCGCGAAATCAAATAAGGATCTGAAAAATGGCTAAGAAAGTAGTTGCAAGTTTGCAGAGTGGAGAAGGAAGGACTTTTACAAAGTGCATCAAAATGGTGCGTTCTACCAAATCCGGAGCATATATGTTCGAAGAAGAAATGGTACACAATGATCATATCAAAGATTTCTTTGCTAACTAATCATTGTTTCTCCTATAATATGAGAGCTTTCTTAATCCTAAGAAAGCTCTTTTTATATACACTAAGTACCACACTGAGCACTAAGCACTAACACCTGAGTACTGTATTATGGGTCTGTTTTCATCTGATAAGAAAAAGAACCTTAACCAGGGTCTCGAAAAAACCAAGGAGAGTGTGTTTAAAAAACTCTCCAGGGCAGTTGCTGGTAAATCAAAGGTGGATGATGATGTTCTCGATAATTTGGAGGAGGTTTTAATCACTTCGGATGTGGGGGTGGATACAACACTGCGCATAATTGAACGGATTGAGAGTCGGGTCACAAAGGATAAGTACTTAAATACAAGTGAACTAAACGTCATTCTCAAGGAAGAAATTGCAGCCCTCCTGGAGGAGAATAACTCTAGCCTGGTGGCCTCATTTGATGAGCCCCTGCCAAAGAAGCCCTACGTGATAATGGTGGTAGGGGTGAACGGAGTTGGAAAAACCACTACCATTGGCAAACTTGCCCACCATTTCAAGGCGGGAGGTAAAAAGGTGATCCTGGGAGCTGCAGATACATTCAGGGCTGCCGCTGTTGATCAGCTGGTCATCTGGGCCGATCGTGTGGGTGTGGATATTGTCAAGCAGGATATGGGTTCAGATCCCGCTTCGGTTGCGTATGATACCCTTTCCTCAGCTATTTCAGCAAATGCCGACGTTGTAATCATTGATACAGCGGGGCGACTTCATAACAAAGTTAACCTGATGAATGAGCTGAATAAAATCAACCGGGTCATGCAAAAGGTAATACCTGATGCGCCCCACGAGATTCTGCTTGTACTTGATGGCTCAACCGGGCAAAATGCCTTTGAGCAGGCAAAACAATTTACTGCGACCACACAGGTAAATGCCCTGGCCCTAACCAAGTTAGACGGAACCGCCAAAGGTGGTGTCGTTATTGGTATTTCCGATCAATTCCAAATACCTGTAAAGTACATCGGGATTGGGGAGAAGATGGAAGATCTCCAGGTTTTTAACCGGGTTGATTTTGTCGACAGCCTCTTTAGCTAGCACACTTTATATTCTTTAGCATGATTGTAAATATTATTACACTGGGTTGTTCCAAAAACCTGGTGGATTCTGAGCATTTACTTTCCCAGTTCAGGGCATCCGGATACAGGGTTATGCATGATGAGCAGGAAGCCAATGCTGACCTGGTTATCATCAATACCTGTGGATTCATCCTTGATGCCAAGGAGGAGTCGGTTGATACAATTATGCATTACATAGGGGAGAAGAAAGAAGGTCGGATACAGAAGCTATTTGTAATGGGTTGTCTTTCTGAGCGCTACAGGGATGATCTTCGAGCTGAGTTACCTGAGGTGGATGGATTTTTCGGAGTATGGGAAATGGCCCGGATCCTGGAAGAGGCGGGCAGCAGTCTTGATAGCAGACTTCTTACAGAAAGGCTTATTACAACCCCTTCTCATTACGCCTACCTTAAGGTGTCGGAAGGGTGCAACCGTACCTGTGCTTTCTGTGCCATACCGGGTATACGGGGAAAACAACAATCCATTTCCATTGATCAGCTGGTAACAGAAAGCAGGAATCTTGTCAAAGGAGGAGTTAAGGAGTTGATCCTGATTGCCCAGGATCTGACCAACTATGGCATTGACATATACCAGCGCCGTGCCCTGGCAGATCTACTCAGGGAATTGATCAGCATTGATGGCCTGGAGTGGATCCGGCTTCATTATGCTTACCCCACTGGTTTTCCCGAAGAGGTAATTGAACTGATGGCCACAGAGGAAAAGATATGCAACTATATGGATATTCCGATCCAGCATGTCAATGACCAGGTTCTGTCAGACATGGGCAGGGGCCACGATCGGGAAAAACTCGAGAGGCTATTAAATCTGTTCAGAGAGAAAGTGCCTGATGTGGCACTGAGGACAACAGTATTAACAGGTTTCCCCGGGGAATCTGATGAGGCTTTCAAAGAGCTGCTTGATTTCATTTCAGAATTCAGGTTTGACAGGCTTGGTGTTTTTCCCTATTCACATGAGGACGATACCCCTGCTCATCGATTGTTTAAAGATGAGATTCCTGAGAAGATAAAACACAAGAGGGCAGAGGCTGTCATGGAAACGCAACAGGACATATCGCTTCAACTGAATGAAGCGAGAATCGGAAAAACATTTAAGGTTCTGATCGACAGGGAAGAAGAGGAGTATTATATCGGGCGTACCCAGTATGACTCACCAGAGGTAGATAATGAGGTGATGGTTCCCAATGACAAGAAACTGGTCATTGGTGATTTTTACCAGGTAAGCATTACAGAAGCTGCCGAATTCGATCTCTTCGGTATTGTAATTTAATCCTTCTTCGGCCCCTCGTCCAGCGCTGGTGGCTCTTCAGTTTTGCTAGCCTTACCTTTAGCCGGAAGTTCTTTCTTGGCCTTAGGTAATACACCCTTTTTCTTTTGGATGGCCACAGTGATTTCTTCTTTTTCACTGTCAAAGTCCACTAACATCGTATCGCCCTCTACCAGTGAAGATTTTATGATGGTCTCAGCCATCGGATCCTCAAGGTATTTCTGAATAGCTCTTTTCAGCGGCCTGGCTCCATACTGAATATCATAGCCTTTATCCAATACAAAGTCTTTTGCCTCATCCGTAAGCTTCACCTCGAAGCCCAGAGTTTTAACCCTGGTGAAGAGACCTTTCAGTTCGATATCGATGATCTTGTGTATATCATCCCTGGAAAGGGTATTAAACAGAACCACATCATCAATACGGTTCAGAAACTCAGGAGCAAATGCTCTTTTTAAAGCTTTCTGAATCACACCTTTAGCATAGTCGTTTGATGCACTCTGCCTGGTTTTGGTGGCGAATCCAACACCTTGACCGAAATCTTTCAGTTCCCGGGTTCCAATATTGGAGGTCATGATCACTATGGTGTTCCTGAAATCCACCCGTCTTCCCAGGCTGTCGGTAAGCTGTCCTTCATCAAGAACCTGGAGCAGGATGTTAAATACATCGGGGTGGGCTTTCTCAATCTCATCCAGCAGAACTACTGCATAAGGTTTACGACGTACCTTTTCTGTTAACTGGCCTCCCTCTTCATATCCCACATATCCCGGAGGTGCTCCAACGAGCCTTGATATGGAGAATTTCTCCATATATTCACTCATATCGATGCGGATCAGATTATCAATTGATTCGAAAAGATATTCGGCGAGTACTTTGGCCATCTGGGTTTTTCCCACTCCTGTGGGGCCCAGAAAAACAAAGGTGCCGATGGGTTTGTTTGGATCCTTCAACCCGGCCCTGTTACGCTGTATGGATTTGACCACTTTGCCAATGGCTTCATCCTGACCGATGACGCTGCCCCTCAGTTCCTCAGCCATTTTCAGCAGCCTGGCGCCTTCAGCCTGGGCTATTCTCTGAACCGGCACTCCGGTCATCATGGCAACCACCTCAGCTACCTTGTCTTCATCAACAGTTTCCCGGTTTTGAGAAAGCTCTTTTTCCCATTTCTTCTTCTCAGAATCAAGCTTGTCCAGCAACTCCTTCTCTTTGTCGCGATAGCTGGCAGCTTTTTCGAAATTCTGATTTTTTACAGCCTGAATCTTTTCCTGCTTACTTCTTTCAATCTCCTTCTCAAGATCCACAATCCGGTCGGGTACGACGATGTTGGAAATGTGAACCCGTGAGCCTGACTCATCAAGTGCATCAATCGCTTTATCCGGAAGATGCCGGTCACTTATATAACGCTGCGTAAGTTTCACACATGCTTTGATGGCGTCTTCAGTATAGAATACATTGTGGTGATCTTCGTATCTCTCCTTGATATTTTTGAGAATTTCAACGGTCTCATCGGCTGTTGTGGGATCTACCAGTATCTTCTGGAACCTTCTTTCCAGCGCTCCATCCTTTTCAATGTGTTGCCTGTATTCGTCCAGGGTAGTGGCTCCGATACATTGGATTTCACCCCTGGCAAGGGCTGGTTTCAGCATATTAGCAGCATCCAGAGACCCGGTGGCTCCACCTGCACCTACGATGGTGTGAATCTCGTCTATAAAGAGAATAATGGAGGGATTTTTGGTCAGTTCATTGAGAATGGCCTTCATTCTTTCCTCGAACTGGCCCCTGTATTTGGTTCCGGCAACAATTGATGCGAGATCCAGGGTGACCACACGCTTATCAAAAAGCACACGACTTACCTTTCTCTGAATAATCCTCAGAGCAAGTCCTTCTGCAATAGCTGATTTACCTACACCGGGTTCGCCGATCAGGATTGGATTGTTCTTTTTTCTCCTGCTTAGAATCTGAGCCAGACGCTCAATTTCGATTTCCCTGCCAACTACCGGGTCGAGGCGATCCTCTTCTGCTGCTTTAGTAAGATCAATTCCGAAATTATCAAGGACCGGAGTTTCTGAACTGGACTTGGAAGGAGCACCAGGACTTCCCTTGCTGCTTCCGCCACCAGGACCACTTCCGCCACCACTACCTCCAAAGGGGCCTTTAGACTCATCATCCTCATCCCCGGGGAAATCTGCCCGGCTTTCAGGCAAGGAGTCGGAGATTTCCTGCTTTACTTTATTATAGGAAATTTCATTCTCCACAAGGTACCTTGTAGCATAATTGTTCTCATCCTTCAGAATTGCAAGCAGAAGGTGATTTGTATCGATTGTCTTTTCTTTCATGGAACGTGCCTCCAGGTGAGTAAGCTTCAGAATTCGCTCCGCGCTCTTTAACAAGGGGAGGCTGTCAGGATCAGTAACCGGAGAGGGTTGTTCGTTGCGAATACTTTTTTCAATGGCCATCCTGAGATCATAAAGTTCCACCCCAAGTACAACAAGCACATCGATCGCAAGTCCCTCGCCATCTCTTAATATTCCAAGAAAAAGGTGCTCAATGCTTATGTGGGAATTCCCCAGCCTAACCGCCTCTTCCTTACTGTATCCCAGTACATCTTTTATTCTCTGTGAAAACTGTGCATCCATCTGATAAATCCCCTTCTATTTTATGTTGAAACAAAGTAACTAATAAGGCGCGAATATATCAATAGAACAATTATCTATTATAAACAGTTCAATGTTAATAAAAGCCCCTTAAAACGGAGGTTTTTAGGACGGAAATAACTATTTTCGTATGTCGATTTTTATAATCGAAAATGCAAGATTAACATATTGATAATTAACGACTTAGAAATAGATGGCCGAAGGGGAAAAAATACTGAGAATTAACATAGAGGAGGAAATGAAATCGGCTTACATCGATTACTCGATGTCGGTTATTGTTTCACGGGCCCTGCCTGATGTGAGAGATGGCTTGAAACCGGTTCACCGCAGGGTACTTTACGGTATGCAGCAATTGGGAGTCACCGCCAGCAGAGGATATAAAAAGTCTGCCAGGATCGTTGGTGAGGTGCTGGGTAAGTACCACCCACACGGAGACACATCCGTATATGATGCAATGGTAAGGATGGCCCAGGAATGGTCCTTGCGTTATCCGCTTGTGCAGGGGCAGGGTAACTTCGGATCGGTGGATGGAGACAGTCCGGCTGCCATGAGGTATACCGAAGCCCGTCTTCAGAAAATTGCAGAGCAGTGCATGGCCGATCTGGACAAGGATACTGTGGATTTCCAGTTAAATTTTGATGATACACTGGAGGAGCCTGTTGTAATGCCCACAAGGATTCCCACATTATTGATAAATGGGACCTCCGGAATTGCCGTGGGTATGGCTACCAATATGCCTCCGCATAACCTGAGCGACAGCATAGATTCCATTATTGCTTACATTGAAAACAATGACATAGAGATCAGTGAACTTACTGAGATATTGAAAGCTCCCGATTTCCCCACAGGTGGTATTATATATGGTTACAATGGTGTCGTAGAGGCCTATGAGACAGGGAGGGGTAGGATTGTTGTTCGTGCCAAGAGCGAGATTGAACTGACCGATTCGGGCCGGGAGAAGATCATCATAACAGAGATTCCCTACCTGGTCAATAAGGCTGAACTGATTCGCAAGACCGCCGATCTGATCAATGAAAAGAAGATCGAAGGGATCTCTTACATCAATGATGAGTCGGACCGACAGGGAATGAGAATTGTGATCATCGTTAAAAGAGATGCCAGTGCTCATGTGGTTTTGAACAACCTTCTGAAATACACCCAGCTGCAAACAGCATTCAATGTGAATAACATTGCCCTGGTGAAGGGAAGGCCCAGGACACTGAATCTCAAGCAGATCATAGTATATTTTGTAGAGCACAGGCATGATGTGGTTGTACGCAGGACCCAGTATGAACTGGACCAGGCAGAAAAGCGTGCACACATCCTGGAAGGTCTTTTAAAGGCCCTTGATCACATCGATGAGGTGATTGCACTGATCAGGGCTTCCAGAACTCCGGATGAGGCCAGGGAAGGACTGATCGAGAAATTCGGTTTCTCAGATATTCAGGCAAAAGCCATCCTGGAGATGCGTCTTCAGCGTTTGGTAGGTCTTGAGCGCGAAAAATTGCGAGCAGAGTATGATGAGCTGATGAAGATGATCGAATATTACAAAAAGGTTCTTTCGGATGAAGGCCTCAGGATGGAGATCATCAAAGAGGAATTGATGGAGGTTAAAGCCAATTTTGGTGATGAACGCCGGACCGAGATGGTACCCGATGAAGGTGAGTTCGATCCGGAGGATTTCTATGCCGATGATGATATGGTTATTACCATTTCAAAGCTGGGATATATCAAGCGTACGCCGCTCCACGAATTCAGGACCCAAAACAGGGGAGGTGTTGGTGCCAAAGGGAGTACCACCAGGGAGGAAGACTTTATGGTGAATATGTTTGTGGCGACCATGCACAATACCATTTTGTTCTTTACAGACAATGGTAAATGTTACTGGCTCAAAGTATACAAGATTCCGGAAGGGGTAAGGGCCAGCAAAGGAAGAGCCATACAGAACCTGATTAACATTGACAAGGAGGACACGGTCAAGACCTTTGTAAATGTGAAAAACCTGAAGGATGAAGAGTACATCAATAACAATTACCTTGTACTGGCAACGAAGAAAGGTGTGATTAAGAAAACCAGGCTGGAGGCTTATTCCAGGCCGAGGCAAAATGGGATCAATGCCATCATCATCAGAGAAGGGGATATGTTGTTGGATGCCAGGCTCACAGATGGAGATATGCAGCTTATGCTTGCCGTTAAATCAGGTAAAGCCATTCGTTTCCATGAAAATACGGTGAGGTCTGTGGGTAGAACTTCTTCGGGTGTGAAAGGGGTGACCCTTGGAGGTCCCAAGGATGAGGTTGTTGGCATTGTTACTTCCAAGCCGGGAGAACAGGATATCCTGGTGATATCTGAACACGGCTTTGGGAAACGCTCCAATCTGGAAGATTACCGCTTCACCAACCGTGGTGGAAAGGGTGTTAAAACCATCAATGTAACTGATAAGACGGGGAAATTAATTGCCCTTAAAGCGGTTACCGATGATGATGATCTGATGATCATTACAGAGAGTGGAATTGCCATCAGGCTTGCCGTTAAGGGAGTC
>JAOZLK010000135.1 GCA_029934875.1 Bacteroidales bacterium
TCCCTGTTGTTGTATTAAAAGATATTGCAACTGATAAGGTATTTGCCCTGTCAACTATCTATTGCATGCACCCCACCATATTGCATGAAGATTCAAAACTCTATTCAGCTGATTTCCCTGGCTACACCCGTGAGTATATCAAAAAAGAGCTGGGTGAAGAAGTGATTCTACTTTATCATACCGGGCCTTCCGGAAATCAATCACCACGTCATTTTATTAAATCAAATACTTTTGATGAAGCAGAACGATTGGGATTCAAATTAGGCGAGCAAATTATAAATAGTGTCTTGAAGTTGGATGATTCCCATTATCAGGATTGGGTATCACTTTCCTCCCAACAAACATATATTGTACTTCCCCAAAAAGAATTTATGAGCATAAAAGCCGCAGAAGAAAAAGCGATTTTTGTAAAGAACAAGTTAAAACAGATGCGGCTCGAAAATGCACCTGGTCCGGAAATCCGTACAGTGGAATGTGACTGGTTTGGTGCTGAGGAAAACAAGCAGCTTTCCGAAATGGCCTCTAACGGGAAACTTGAGAAAGTGTATCAATCCGTATTGCCGGCAGAGATCAATATAATCGATATCGATAACAAGCATTTTGTCTTTTTACCAGGAGAATTGTTTGTGGAATTCTCACTCAGGATAAAAGCTTCGTTGAAGAAGAAAACATTTATCGCCAGTCTGTCCAATGGCGTACTGGCCGGTTATATTGTTACCGAAGAAGCAGAACTGGAAGGCGGTTACGAAGCATCCAATAGCATCTTCCCATCTAAAGCAGGAGAGGTAATCATTCAGAATGTGCTTGACATGGTTAATCCCTCTCAATGAAGAGACCAATACTGATTAGTGGAATCGCCCTTATTCTGATAGCTTCTGTGTTAAACGCCCAGGAAACCATAAACTGGGAGAAAGTCACTGATCATGCCGGTTGGGAGCCTCGTGATTCTCAAGGCGAACTCGTTTACAAAAACCGCTTATGGATCTTTGGTGGATGGTTCAATTCATACAAGCCCTGTCCTCGCGATGTCTGGAATTCAGATGACGGCAAGAATTGGAAACTTGTCCAAAAAAAAGCCGGGTGGAAACACAGCGACCTGGCAATGACACTGGTATTCAAAGACAAAATGTGGCTCATGGGAGGATGGTATAATGGGCGTCTCCCGGATCACTCATCCAGTAATGAGGTTTGGAGTTCTACTGATGGGGTGAAGTGGGAACAAGTAACAAGCAATGCCGGATGGACTCCACGTTTGGCTGCCGGTGCAGTGGTCTTTAAGAACAAAATGTGGATACTTGGAGGAATTGAGGATTATTATTTTGGAGACGAAAAGAGCCTGAAAAATGATGTATGGTATACCTCCGATGGAAAAGAGTGGGAACAAGCTACCGGAAGTGCAGGCTGGTCTCCACGCGCATATCATCAGGCAGTTGTATTCAACGATAAGATCTGGGTTTTCGGCGGTGGAAACTACGTTCCCAATCATATTACCTTTAATGATGTCTGGTGCTCTGATGATGGTATCCATTGGGAAGAGGTTACATCATCGGCCCCCTGGTCACCACGTCTGTGGTTTTCTTCTGTAGTGTATCGTGACAGGATGTTTGTATTGGGTGGATGGTCGAAAAGTCACGATAATTTTGGTGATGTCTGGTATTCCAAAGATGGCTCAGAATGGACAGAATTAAAATCAGAAGTAATTTGGAAGTCCCGTCATGAACACTCAACATTCGTGTTTCAGGATAAAATTTGGGTAGCCGGCGGATTTCCAAGGCCCCTGCTGAGCAATGAGGTTTGGTCACTGGAGATTCCTCCTAACTGGTTTGGGGACGATTAAGAGTCTGTCTGTAAAGTCAGTATTTTTGTTGTCGGAATAAAATAGTCCCGAAGCGGGCGGAAGATAATAGCCCGGGGCAAAGCCCCGGGATGCTGATATTTAATAAGTTAGCGTTCCTTACAAAGATTTTAAATTGAAAACAAAATGTTGCATGGAACGCAATATTGAGAATGTGTTACATTTATAGACGAACAAAGCAGGATCTGTCCATAATGTCCGCAATCTGATCCAGACTCTGATTTTATTGACAAAATAAGTAATATTAAATATAAGAATAACTGTAAGAATAAAATTAGAGGTATGATATGAAAACGACCACAAGCTTTCTTAGAAAAAATATATTTGTTCTTCTAATATTCTGTTTCATATTACCATCTATCGCTATGAGTGAAGACCTTCCCTGGAAAGCGGGAACTGCCAAAACGATTATTACACCTGAAAAGAAGGTTTGGTTGGCTGGATATGGATATAAACGCGAACCAATAGGGATTTTGCACGATATATGGGTAAAGGTCCTTGCCCTTGAAGACCGTAATGGACAGCAAAGCGTGGTTATAACAAGTGACCTTATGGGAATTCCACGATATATGTATGAAAGTATATCGCAAAAACTAATGATACGGTTTCACCTGAAACGATCGCAGATACTTTTAACTTTCAGCCACAATCACTGTGCCCCACGACTTCATGAAGACCTGGTGGATTATTACCCCAAAGATAGTGCCCAAACCAAACTGGTTCTGGAATATTCCGATAAGCTGGAGGAGAAAATTATCGAAGCGGTGACCCGGTCTTTTTTGGATTTATCACCGGCCAGATTGTCGATTGGCGAAGGAACGGCCACTTTTGCTGTGAATCGTCGCAATAATGTAGAATCTGAAGTTCCGGAACTACTGGCGGCCGGAACAGCTTTGAAAGGCCCTGTAGATCACAGCGTGCCCGTAATGACAATTCATAAGGCCGGTAATCAGCTGGTTGCAATTCTATTTGGCTATGCCTGCCATCCGACAACACTTAGCTTTAAAAAATGGTGTGGTGACTATCCGGGCTTTGCGCAGATCGCAATTGAAAAGAATCATAACGGAGCAATGGCTATGTTTTTCAACAGTAGTGGTGGTGATCAGAATCCATTGCCACGAAGGGAGGTTTCGCTTTGTGAACAGTATGGAAACAGGCTTTCTGAAGCTGTTGAGAAAGTGCTACAGACTCAGTTGAAACCAGTTCCATCTGAGCTGCGTACAGCTTTTGAATTTGTTGATTTGAATTATCTTAGGCCCCCAACCCGGAAGGAACTTGAAGATGCTTTAGATGACTATGAAGAGGATAAATCCGCACGTGCCCGCATTCGTGCAAGCTGGGCCGAACGTATGCTTAATAAGTTAAATGTAGGTGAACAGTTTGCCACTTCTTACTCTTATCCGGTACAGGTATGGAAGCTTGGTGGTTTTATGCACTGGATCAGCCTTGGCGGAGAAGCCGTTGTAGATTATTCTCTGCGTTTCAAAAAGGAGATTGGTCCGGGTACATGGGTGTGGGGTTATTCCAATGTGTTGGTAGCCTACATTCCATCGCTTCGTGTGTATAATGAAGGAGGCTACGAAGGTGGTGCATTCCTTTATGAATATGGTCTCCCTGCAGACCGATGGGCCGGTGATGTAGAAGAACGTGTGGCGGATGCAGTTCACCGGTTAGTTCAGAAAGTTCGGTAAAATTTAGTACTATTATTCCCAGCTTTATACGTTTACTTGTGAAAACTAATGAAGGTCATGAAGTGCTTCCAAAAGCAGGGATTGTTCCTGGTAATAAAATAAATTATTAAGATACCAATACTCAAAAGGCGATTTTATATGTACACACTTCAAAAGAAACTACTGCTGATTTTCTTAGTCTTGTTGCCATTTACACTAATAGCACAAGCACCAGAGACCGCGAATGATCCCGCAAAAGAAACACGATCTAAAAAACCCATCAGGGTTGGCCTGATTGGATGTGATTCTCATGGTATGTGGTTTGGCCCACAGATGCAGAAGCATGACCCACTGCTTTTGAGTTTACCGGTCCCACCGGATCAACCATCCGAATATACATGGATGAGTGGAGGCACACATTATTATTTTTACACGAATTATGGTAATCGTACACATATGACTGCACCTTTTGTGGATGGTTTTGAGATTGTGAAGGTTTGGGATAAAGATCGCACTGCCGCAGAGCTTACAGCTAAAATATTTAACAGTTCACCTGAAGTTTGCAATTCTTTTGAACAGGTCAGTGATGATGTCGATTTAGTATTTATCGCTGATTGTAATGGAGATGGTCACGATCACTTAGAACTCGCCACCCCCGGATTAAAAAAAGGAATTGCCACATTTGTGGACAAACCTTTCGCTCACCGTATGGCAGATGTTGTGGCTATGCTCAAGCTCGCAGAGGAGAATGATGCTCCCATTATGTCGCTTTCCATTATCCAAACCTTACCGGAAACCCGGGAATTTGCCAACCGCCTTATTGAGCTCGATGAAGTAAATTTCGGTACAATTCAGGGTGGCGGGACCAAGCGTGCAGGATTGATTCACACTATTTGTTATGCATTAGCGATCTATGGTCCGGATGTAGAGTCAGTCCGGGCACTGGTAAGTCCGGATCATACAAGCATTCATCTTGATTGGGATAAACAAACAAACCGCCCGAAGCAAGGCGTAATGATCAACTGTGATATTGGCCGCACATGGCATGGCTCAATGCACATGAGCGCTTACGGTCCCGGAGGCAGGGGGGCGATTCATAATCAGGGGGCCGGAAGTTGGGAATATCCCCAGGGATCAGCGGAGATTTTACGATTGATTAAAAAGATGGTCGAAACTGGCAAAACTCAAGGGCCTGTTAACCAGATGATCGAAGCCGTGGCGATTGCTGATGCAGCCGAGGCAGCAATGAAATCCGGCGAAACACAGCCATTTCAAATTCTTAAGCCAATTCCTAAAATGAATTTGAGATAACCGAAATAAGATAATAAAATAGAAAAGGAGATTTTCATGAACCCATTTCATAAAAAACTAATATTGATTTTCTTAGTCTGGTTGCCATTTACACTATTTGCACAAATACCGGCAGCTGCAACTGATCTTGCAAAGTAACCACAAGCTGAGAAACCCATTAGGGTTGGTCTGATAGGATGTAATTCTCATGGTATGTGGTTTAGCCCACAGATGCAGAAGCATGATCCACTACTTTTAAGTTTACCTGTTCCCCTGCAGAATCTCCGATGGCTGAACTTATAAGCATTCCTTCGACTTTTTCACCCAATGAAACTGTATGATCCTGGGAGCAGACCTGGACGGAAATCATCGATAGTATGATTCCAGGGATCAGTAATAAAAATCGCAATGATTCAAGCATGTGAACCTTCATGGTGGCATTATGAATTAAAAATCTAAATTTATATAATAATACCAAACACCAATCAATTCGAAGATGGGATCAACAAAAGATTATCTGATTGAACTTTGGCTTAGAAAATCATTTTCTGCCATTCTTATTTGTTTATTATTTTCTATGACCCTGTTCGCCCAGGGTTATGAAGAGAATATCCCGGCACACCAGGGAACAGCATTCAAGTGGCCGGACGGTAAAAAGATGGCCCTCAGTCTAACTTTTGATGATGCCCGGTTGAGCCAGATAGACAAAGGCCTTCCAATCCTGGACAGCTACGGGGTGAAGGCAACCTTTTATCTCTCCCCCAACAGAATGATAGAGAAGGTGGATGGCTGGAAGAAAGCTGTTTCCAATGGACATGATATTGGGAATCACTCCATTGCACACCCCTGTACCGGCAATTTCTCCTGGTCGCAGGATAAAGCCCTGGAAGACTATACCCTGGTTCAGATGAGCCAAGAGCTAGATTCAGCCAACCGGTTAATCAATCTGGTGCTGGGGATCACCCCGTCTTCCTTTGGATATCCCTGTGGGCAGACCTATGTGGGAAGGGGCCTTGAAACAGAGAGTTATGTTCCTCTCGTTTCAGCCATGTTTGAAACAGGCAGGACCTGGATGGATGAGGGCCCCAATGATCCGGTTTATTGTGACCTTGCACAGCTTACCGGAATGGAGCTGGATGGGAAGACATTTGAAGATATTATGATTCTCATCGAGGCAGCCAGGGCGAAGGGCAGCTGGCTGGTTCTGGCCGGCCATGAGATGGACACGGGTGGACCACAGACTTCAATATTGTCCACCATCGATTCCCTCTGCAGGTATGCTTCAGACCCGGATAACGGGATATGGATCGATCATGTGGAAAAGGTAGGAAGGTATCTAAGATCTGAAAGGGGGATCCCCTCTCACACTCCGATGTTGCCTTATCTTAACCCGTCTCTTATGGTTGAGGAAAGGGTGAAGGACCTGATCTCGCGCATGACCCTGAAGGAGAAGATCGGTCAGCTCAATATGCCCTGTGTCTATCACTCTGAGTTGGGCCGTACAGTTGAGGAGAAGATGGACGGATGCAGGAATTTTGCAGAAGGTACGTTTATGGAAGGAATCGGTCCCGGCGGAGGCTTTTTTACCCTGGCCAATCATATCCTTCATGAAGGGCCGGAACAACAGGCACATTATTACAATGAATTGCAAAATATCGCCCGGGAACAAACCAGGTTGAAGATCCCACTGCTTCAGACAGAGGAAGGCACCCATGGTCTGATGTGTTCCGGGGGCACCATCTTCCCTGAAGGGCCTGCCCTTGGGAGTACCTGGAACATGGATCTCCTGAGCCAGGTTTATGAGACAGCGGCCCGGGAAGCACGTGCGGTTGGAATCCACCAGTTGTTTACACTTGTGGTGGAGCCCAACCGGGATCCGCGATTGGGGCGAAACCAGGAAGGGTACAGTGAGGATCCGTACCTCTGTTCCCGTATCGCAGAGACCATCGTAAGGGCTGTCCAGGGAAATGATATATCGGCAAAAGATAAGGTGGTAGCAGGACTGTGCCATTATCCGGGACAGAGCCAGCCGGTAGGCGGACTGGAAAGGGGTGCCATGGAAATTTCAGAACGAACGCTGAGGGAGGTCTTTTTACCTCCCTGGGAAGCTGGAATAAAAAATGCCGGGGCCCTGGGAGTGATGGCCACTTACCCTTCCATCGATGGCATTCCGGCACATAGCTCGAAAAAGATCTTGACAGGAATTCTCAGGGGTGAACTGAGATTTGAAGGGCTGGTATTGAGTGAAGGTGGAGGAGTAAATACATTGGTTTATACCGGACTGGCCAATAATATCAAAGATGCTGCAGCAATGGTTGCCAATGCCGGGATGGATGTAAGTATATCTTTCCAGCAGGGCTATTTCAGCAAAATGGTTGAAAATGTGAACGAAGGCAATGTATCCATGAAAACCATTGACCGGTCTGTACGGAGGGTGCTGGAGTTGAAATACAGGCTCGGGCTTTTTGACAATCCGTACGTAGATCCAAAACGGGCAATGCAGGTATCTCACACGGAAGAAAATCAGCAACTGGCATTGGAAGCTGCACGACAGGGTATTGTTTTACTTAAAAATGAAGATGGAATACTGCCACTGGATAAGGGTATTTCCTCCATTGCTGTGATTGGTCCCAATGCCAATGACGAAAAGAACCAGCTTGGTGATTATACATCCATCAAAGTTTTGCAGGATATTATCACCGTCCTGGATGGAATCAACAGGAAGGTCACAGCCAAGACAAAGGTGAGGTATGTGAAAGGATGCCTTGTGACCGGAGATGAGCTGGATGAAATTGACAAGGCTGTGAAGGCTGCAAAATCTTCGGATGTAGCCGTGGTAGTACTGGGAGAGAATGAATGGCTTAAGGAAAATAAAAAGGGGACCTCCGGTGAAGGATATGATGTGGCCACACTGGAGCTTACGGGAAAGCAGAAGGAGCTTGTCCGGAAAGTCTGTGAAACCGGAACACCCGTTGTGGTGGTATTGATTAACGGGCGACCGCTGGCAATTCCATGGATCGATGAACATGTACCGGCCATTGTAGAAGCCTGGATCCCGGGTGAAAAGGGGGGAGATGCCATTGCCGACATCCTGTTTGGAGATTATAATCCGTCTGGCAAGCTTCCTGTGACAATACCAAGGCATGTGGGACAATTGCCAGTCTATTACAACCACAAACCATCGAAAAGTTACTGGTTGAAAGAAGGCTGGGGCAATTCCTACGCGGATTTGGATTATCGTCCACTCTATCCCTTTGGATATGGATTATCTTATTCAGAATTTAAGTATGCCAACCTGGAAATAACACCCGAACGGTCTGCCCCCTCTGGTGCATTCAGGATAACTGTGGAGATTACTAATGTAAGCAACAGGAGCGGTACGGAAATTGTGCAATTGTATCTCCGTGACAGGGTAAGCAGTGTGGTAAGACCAGTCAAAGAACTCAAAGGTTTCGCAAGAGTAAACCTTGATCCGGGGGAAACAAAACAGGTAAGTTTTGAGCTGGGTTACGACCATTTGAAAATGCTGGACCGGGATCTTCACTGGACCGTAGAACCCGGTGAGTTTTCCATCATGGCAGGAAGCTCCTCCGGGGATATAAGACTCTCCGGTTCTCTCTGGGTTGAGTAAACAACTTTTTTAATTAAAGACTTCCCTGATGGCTTCCAGGTAGGCCATTCCATGGATAGTATCGGGCTCAAGGGAACTTCCTCCAGTCCATTCGTTCCAGCAATTGATATTGAAGATTTTACCTTATTCCGGATGCCTGTCCATAAAATTGTGGACATCCAGCAATGCTTTTTTAAAGTTTTCAGGTGTGTTTTCGGAGAGTAATCCCAAGAACGGAGAACCCAGTTGGCTGAAGTTTATAGATTGTTTGATACGGGGACTGCTATCCCATCCCATGGGAACATTCGGGTAATAAGGAAGTTCAATGAAAGCCGGCGAAATACAGCCATTCCAAATTATTAAACCAATTCCTAAAATAGATTCTAACTAAAAAAATAAAACCATGAAATTTTTCAAAAATCAAATGAAGGTTATTACATTAGCTTTAGTTGTAATATTATTATCGCTCCATCCCGGTGTAAACGCCCAAAAGCAAAGGACCATTAATTACGAGGGAAAAGTTTGTGATGCTACATCCTTCTCCATGAATAAGATCTGTAAGGAATGGGATGGCCAATGGCAGGGTATTACAGTTGCTTCGGATGGAAATTGCTATTTTGGGACTTCAACTCATTCCAGGGGGCACGGGGCCGGATTCCATAAGTATAATCCGGAAACAAAAGAACATACTGTGATTGCAGAAGATATGACATTGATTTGCGGGGAGGAGGATACCAGATCCCAACAGGGCAAAATTCACAGTCCAATTGTGGAATTTAACGGCTGGCTCTATTTTACGACCCACCTTTCAAATTACTGGCCTGAAGGGATAGACTTGTATCCCGGGGCACATGTACTTGGCTATGAAATGGCTACCGGCCGGTTCCGTGACTTTGGCATTGTAAT
>JAOZLK010000136.1 GCA_029934875.1 Bacteroidales bacterium
GGGCGGGGCGGAGTCGCGCACCTTCGATTTCAGGCCCTCCAGGGCCGGCATTTCTCCTGCCTCAATCAAGGGATTGATAACTTTCCAGTCAGCTGCGTCCCACCCTATCAGTAGTATTTTTCTCTTCCCTTCGCTCATTTAGCCTTGTTTTCTCTCATCTTTGCATTTCGCACTTTTCTCCATTCCATAATCCCTGCTGCTCCAAGGGCCAGAAGCCCAAGGGAGCCTTCAACCGGGATTTCGTAGGGAAGCTCCCCGCTACTTTTTATCTTGCTATTCTTATTGTTTTCAGCCATGATTCTAAAATTTGAAAGCGTCCTCCCTGCTTTTATCCAGGCAGAAGACAATTTTGCGGGGCAAATAAACATTACCTGCAGTTCTCCTGCGTTCCTGTTCCCTAAAACGCACTGGGGCCGTCAGGGACAGAAGCTTTAATACCTCCTCAAGAGGCTCGTTGGTAAAAGTGGCCCACAGGGCATAGTTTAATAATTCCTCATCCCTGATCTCAATCTCCACATTAAACCACCTTCCCAGGCGGTTGGCCACCTGGGTCATACTCTCATTCCTGAATACCAGTTTACCTTCCGTCCACAATACATACTGATCAGCCTGGACAGTGGAAGTGTTTATCTGCCCGGTGGAGATATTCACATTCAGTTTCTGATTGGGCTTCAGATCTGCCAGCTTTTTCCCACCTGGCGACAAGACCTCTACGCTACCTTCTTTAAGGATAATCTCTTCCCGGTTTTCATCTTCATAGGCAAAAATATTAAACTGAGTTCCCAGAACACGGGTGTATAAATGGGGTGATTCCACGATGAAGGGCCTCTCACTATCATGACTCACATCAAAATAGCCTTCGCCTTTGAGCCGGACTATTCGTTGATCCCCAAAGGGAACCGGGTATTCCAGGGTAGATCCGCTGTTCAGGAATCCACTGGTCCCGTCCGGCAGCACAAATTGTGTACGTACGCCCAGTGGACACTGAATTTCAGCCATGGCAGATTCAGTTATATTGTGCCTGTCCTGAAAATAGAAAAGGGCGAAATAACCGAGCAGCAGGGGAACAATCAGGATCGCCGCCACACGTTGGAAGATTGTAATAAACCTCGAGCTGCGGGCAGGCTTCCGTTCTTTTTGGATTTGAACATGAACCTTGTCCAGAACATGGTCAAGATTCACATCAGGAAGTTCCTCACTGTTTATACGATACCAATGATCACTAAAATGTTTTTTAATGTCTCCCCGGCTGTCCTTATCCTTGCTCATGGACTTTATCGCAAAAAAATCTGCTCGCGAAAACTTCCCGGCGACAATCCCCTCTAAAACTCTCTTACTACTCATCATTCAATAAATTACTACTCCTTAATTATATACTCTATATTATGATTAGGGCTCTTCTGTAAAAATCCCCCAGCCTGATTGACTGATAAACATATTAAAAAAGCATTATGGATTGGAGGAATTCCTCTCCAAGCTCATCTTTAACTTTTTTTAAGGCTGCAGTCAGGTGATTCTCAATAGTTTTGGGCGATAATCCAAGCTGGGATGCGATTTCCTTTACAGGGATTGCTTCCTTTTTCCGCATGATTAGGATTTCTCTTTGCCTGGGCGGTAGTTGTTCGATGACAGTCTCAACTTTGTCAAGCAGCATCTGGTAGTTTAAACGCTTGCTGGAATCTTCGGTAAAATGAACGCTTTCTTCAATAAGTGTATGACGAAGAGACAGGCGGGAACCATTCTGCCTGAAATGCTCAAGGATCCTGTGGTAGGTAATTTTAAACAGGTAGGACTGAAATGATAATTCGGGTTTTAATCGCTTGCGGTTTTTCCAGATTCGGAGAAATACTTCCTGAACCACTCCTTCGGCATCTTCTTTCGATTTCAGGTATGAAAGCGCAAAATGGTATAAGCGTTTACTATAATATGCAAAGAGTTTATCGAAAGCCCCGGTATCCCCATGCTTAACAGCGGTGACCAAATCTGATTCGATAGGACTCTTCACTTTAAACGTTTCTTTGCCATGTCAATTTCATCCAATATACGTCAATTATGGAATTCCGCTTCAATATGTTAAAAAAAGATCAGCCTTCGGCTACACGACCCCGGATTTTTGAATTACCTGCTCACTTCCATTTGAATGGTCACCGGTCCCAGTAAACCAGAGCTCTGCAGTGGTGAATCATTGGTATAGTGCTTATAGGAAGTAAAGGTAAAACGCTCGCTCGGCCGGGCTTCTCCATTCAGCACCCACTCGGGCCACTGACCATAGTTAATGCCATCATCTTCAAAAGCTTCGTCTCCTATTAAGCGGTTGCCCCATAAATTGACCACTTCAATTTCCAGCTGATTGTCTTTTTCTTTTACTTCATCTGTTATTTCCACCTGCATGGGTGTGGTCCACACAATGCCAAGGTCTTTTCCATTGAGCATCACCCTGGCTATGATATTCACTTTGCCCAGGTTAAGGAATAACTTTTCACCATTTCCTGCCTGCTTACAATCAAAGGATTTGCTATAAGTGGCTTTGCCAGAATAGTACTTAATCCCTTCTTCAGGCCGGTTTATCCAATCTTCCAGATGATCGAATGTTACCAAAGCAGGTCCGCCCCATGAGGGATCAAAAGCAACATCCCAGCTGCCATCGATGCTTGAGACGGTCTTTTGGGGGTAGAAGTTTTTTTCACCCTCTTCAGCTGGTGCCTGATTTTCATCGCTGAATACAATGGCATAGGCTTCGTACTCGTCAAACTGCAAAGGAATGCTGACGACACCCTCTTTAATGCTGTACTCAGGCAGAGCACGAATTTCACCATTCATAGGATTCCATAATTCAGGGACTCCTTTACCTGCACGAAAATCACAATTCACCTCTGTCTTCGCATTGGTTCTGTTGGAAACAAAATAGAGGTCTGTCCCTGGCATTTTTTTGTGTATGTACCGGACTGTTCCATCGGCAGTGAAATCAGGGTGAATCCCGATGCTATTTAAATAACTTGCTGTGGTCTGGTAGTTGGGATATAGCTCATCTCCATCGGGTAAGGAGAAATTACCTCCCCACAAGATTTCACCCTTTCCATAGGCGATTTCTGTCTCCTGTGCAGGAATTTCAAATCCACCCCATAGTTTTTCGCTCAGTGCTTTTACCTCACCATCGCAGGCCGGGTAATTGGCCAGGCCTGGTGACTGCTGGGCTGGATGCCCGATCACAGTAGCACCTTCCCCTACCAGTGACTCAATTTTCTTAAGCAATTCAGGTGTCATGGAGTTTATCTGGGGCAATACCAGTATTTCATAAGAGGCCCCACCTTCAAAGACCACTTTTCCATCTTTGACCGAAGCACGCTTGATTAATATCCGTGGACTGCATCCGTCAAAATTGTATGCTTTTCTGTCGGGCATAAATTCCTTTGTACCTTTCCCGCTACCCCCGGTGGTCTGATCACTATCAGGATTGATGCCAAATTCATTATATCCTTCTAAATATTCATTGCCATCCACAGCTGAAGACGGAGGAAGAAACACATGTGGCGCGCCTTCTCCAATCAGGTAGAGCACATCGGCCACTCCGATCCCTTGCTGCAACAGTACCTGACTTCGTGCAACATAGCTATGATAGGCACCTGACATTTCCCACCAGGTTTGTCCCCTGTCCCAATGTACACCGTATGGACCCATGGTCATACCCGGTCGATATTGCTCTCCAATGGCCTTATGCACAAAGGTGTGATATACCAGGCGGTTGATGCCGGAACAAAACGCCCAGTCGTTCTGGTTTTTTATGGATCCGGGATGGCTTTTCCAGGCTACCAGGTGAGAGGTAAATGCTTCGGCCGCCACCACCGGGCGACCATAGAGCTTGGCTATGGATGTCCCTTCGAAAGTGCTGAAGCCCGTACTGAAACCAAATCCCTTATTCCAGAATTCACACATGGGAACATCGGCATAGGAACCTAAATCCAGATCGGTATTTGGATTCATATCGTAGGGTTCAATGGACAGGCCCATTCCATACTTTCTGCCAAAATTCTTAAAATACTGCACATGGTTTTTCAGGATAAGTTCCTGTGAGACCATTCTTAAATCCCATAAAAAGCGTTCGCTTGTTTCCACATCACCTACGATCATTCCGGTATAAACCGGGAGATATGGAAGCGGATCATATCCTTTCAAAGCTTCAAACTTTTGTCTGAAATCGTCAGTCCAGTTTTGTGCTCCCATCTCCCAGCTGTCCATATGGATCATTTTCCAACCACCCTGTTTGCTTGAATCGGGTTGTGCTTTTTCAATGAGCGGAATCATAAAATGTTCCAGATGATGCTTCATGGCATCGGCACTCATTTTATCCGCTTCAAAACCCAGACCAGGCATGGGCGCCGGACGGGTTATTGCCCCATTATTGCGACGACCAAAGCGCATTATGGTCCACTCTCCACCAGGAGCTTCCCAATTCAGGGTGCCATCTTCAGCCATAAGCTCTGTAATATCGATAATGTCTTTTGCAGGAATTCCGGTTTTATCACCGGTAAAATTTTCAGCCAGAACTGCAGGCTCAGGGAAATACTGGATTACCCCTTCTCTTGAACTATATGGTGAACGGTAGTACAATGCTTTCTCATCCGAATCGGCTATTACACTTTCATTTTTTGGGCCTGGAAAAGCCAAAACTGCCACATCCTGGTAATAGTCTTCCCAACTTTCACGCAATTCCGGTGTAAATCCACCCAGTCCAAAGAAGGGAATACGGCCTGCAGGAACCTCAAGCACTTTTGACACTTTAGCAGGACCTGAAACTTCCACCTTACTGGCTACCAGGTGTTGCATGGATTCTTCCATTTTCACCCAAGGGCCACCACTGCCTGTCCAGCCGGGACCGGAACCTAATGTCAACACAATTCCAAGCCTCTCACACTCCTTCACAGCATGTACAAAATTCTCCTGCCACTCTGCGCTAAGGAATTTAACAGGACCCTGTGGTACCCCTACATTTACTTCCAGGAACAAAACATGCTCAATTCCAACCTCTTTCATTGATTCCAGGTCGGCTGTCATCTCTGCCTTATCCTGGTTCCCATCCATAAAATACCAGTATACCCCGGGTTTGGCCGAGTTGGGAGGATTTTGGAATGATAATTTTAAGGTATTATAAGACTCACTTTCAGTGGCACAGGACACTAATAATGAAGCAATTGCGAACAACAACAAATTCTTACAACTCATTTTCATTTTCCTTTTTAAAAAAATCAATACCATGGAGGATATTTCCAGCCCACCATGCAGCTCTTTCCCAAAATCAAGGAGTATGGAGGGTGTCTTTGTCATCATGTCTTATATGAAATATATTAATAGTGTTTATTGTATCACTGCTTCCTGAACTGCATGGGAGTCAAACCTGTCTTCTTTTTGAATGTTTTACTGAATTGTTGCTGGGACTCAAATCCCGACAACTGGCTGATCTCTTTCACCGAGAGGCCCGAATTCTGCAGAAGCAACCTGGCATGATTGATCCTGATATTTAAGAGGTAGTCGTAGGGAGAGAAACCGGTATGCTTCTTAAAATAGGTGCGGAACCAAACGTATGAGATATTAAGTTCTGAAGCAACATCCTCCAATGAGATTCTTTTGTCAAAATCTCTCTCCAGCAAAGACTTGGCATCCATTAAAATTTCATCGGTCCGGCTGGTAATTTGAAGGGCCTGCCGCTTCAAATGGGTTAATATATGTCCAATCAGGAAATTTACGCCGCCTGAGAGCACATACTCTGCCCCCACAAAATCGGACTTCACCATTTCAAAGATATTGTTGAATTGCCTGATGAGCCGGTCATCCATTCCAATGCTAAACACCGGCCTTCTCCTTGAAACCAGGTGCTCTGCGCTTTTCAAAAAACGATTATTCCCTTTGAATCCAACCCAGTTTTCAGTCCAGCCTGTTTTTTCATCCGGTTTATAACGGTGCCACTCTCCCGGGAAGAGAAAAAAACCGTCACCCGCACAAATCTCATATTTCCCGCCCGATTGTGTTTGGAGTTGCCCCTTCCCTTCGCTTACGTAGATCAACTGGAACTCGTTAATAATCCGGCCCTGGTTAAAGCTGAACATATGTTGTTTGGGATGCTTGCCAGGTGGATAGAGCGCATGGGGTTCAATGTGTGTATGCCCGGCATTGTGCACCACAAGGTCCTCATATGTATAGCCCTGATTTACCTGCAGATACTTATAAAAGTCTTCCATATTATCTATCATATTACACAAACCAATTAACAGATCTGATTATTATAGACACTGTAAATATATATAATTTTGGCATTTAAAGGATAATAATAATAATTATTAGGAATTAATAGTATATCAATAACAACAAATATGGAAACAACAAAGATTGGATTATTTGGGATTGGACTGGATACCTACTGGGATCAGTTTGACGGATTGTTGGAGAACCTTCAGGGCTACCAGAAACAGATTAAGGAGAAGATGGAGCGCACGGGGGTGGAGGTTATCGATGCCGGACTTGTGGATAACCCGGTAAAAGCAAGGGAAGCTGCCAGTTTGCTTCATACTAAGGATGTGGAGATTGTATTTCTCTTTGTCTCCACCTACGCCCTCTCCTCCACCGTACTGCCGGTGGCTCAAAAGGTGAAGGTGCCTATTGTTATACTCAACCTGCAACCTGTACCGCAACTGGATTACGAAGCATTTAGCAAACTGGGCGACCGGGGTACAAAGACAGGTGTGTGGCTGGAGCATTGCCAGGCCTGCTCGGTTCCTGAAATTGCCTCAGTGTTTAATCGGGCCAGGATCGGCTATGATATGGTTACCGGGTACCTGGAAGATCCTGAAGCCTGGAAAGAGATAGAGGCCTGGACCGAAGCGGCCCGGGTGGCAGCGGCCATGCGGGAGAACCGCCTGGGCGTGCTGGGCCACTATTACGGGGGCATGCTGGATGTCTATACCGACCTGACCAAACAATCCACCACTTTTGGCAATCACATTGAGATGCTGGAGATGTGTGAGCTGAGCAGGCTCAGGGAGGAAAGCACGGAGGAAGAGGTAAACCAGAAGGTTGCAGAGTTTGAGCAGACCTTTGAAGTGGTGGAAGAATGCGAAGCTGAAGAGATTGAAAGGGCGGCCCGGACCTCCGTTGCCCTGGATAAACTCATTAAGAACCACGACCTGGGATCAATGGCCTATTATTATGAAGGGGAAAGCGGAAATGAATATGAGAATATCGTGACCTCGGTGATCGCAGGAAACACCTTGCTAACGGGAAGAAACATCCCGGTGGCCGGCGAGTGTGAAGTTAAAAATGCACAGGCCATGAAGATCATGGCCGAGTTTGGCGCAGGGGGTTCTTTCTCAGAGTTTTACCTCATGGATTTCAATGATGATGTGGTGATGCTGGGACACGATGGCCCTGCCCACCCGGTCATTGCCGAGGGACCCGTAAGGCTGGTACCCCTTCCAATCTACCACGGAAAACCAGGCAAGGGGCTTTCCATACAGATGACTGTAAAGCACGGACCTGTTACCCTGCTCTCAGTGGTAGAGGGCCCGGACGATGTATTCCTGCTGGTGGCAGAAGGGGAATCGGTTCCCGGCCCCATTCTCAGGATCGGGAATACCAATAGCCGCTATCGCTTCTCCATCGGTGCCCGGGAGTTTATGAACCAGTGGTCGGCCCAGGGTCCCTCCCACCATTGCGCCATTGGCATCGGACATATTGGCCACAAACTTGATAAGCTAGGAAAAATGCTAAATATGAGGGTGGTGAAAATATGTTAGTACATTTATATCATGAAAAGAAGATCGGTAATAAAATCAATGGGGGCACTGTCGCTGGGGATTGTGGCTCCATCGGTCACGTAGGGAGAAGTCCCCATAAATGATATAAAACAGTTACTGGCAAAACATGAAACACGCTGCATCTTTCCTGATATTTGCATCTTGCCTCTTCCTTACCGGGCTCTCCTGTAATAGAGGGTCAAACGATGCCTGGATAGCAGGCGAAATCCAGAAGGAGGCAAAACCCTGGGCCTACTGGTGGTGGATGGGGAATTCAGTGACCCCTGATGGAATTACTGCTAACCTGGAAAAATACAGCAGGGCAGGCTTGGGTGGTTTGCATATCGTACCCATCTATGGAGAAAAGGGGGATGAATCCAATTTCATCGAATATCTAAGTCCCGCTTGGATGGAGATGCTGAAACACACCCTTGCTGAAGCTGAACGACTGAATCTGGGAATCGACATGACCTGCGGGACCGGCTGGCCGTTCGGAGGACCAAATATTGGGGAAGAACATGCTGCCAAAGCATTTGAGGTCATTAAACTCACGATTGCTGAGCCCTTTCAGCCAGAGGACCTGTTTTCCCGGATTGGGGGATTGAAGCTCCTGTCTCTGGCTGGATATGACAGGGAGAACAATTACAGGGATATACCCTTCACCCTGGATGAGGAAGGAAAAGTCAAATGGACACCCCCCCCACCTGATCATAAGGTATATGCCCTGTTTCAGAGAATGACGGGACAGAAAGTCAAGCGTTCAGCCCCGGGAGGAGAAGGATATGTGGTGGACTATTTCAGCAAGAGGGCCTCACAGTCTTATTTTCAGAAATTCAGAAAAGCCTTCGCAGAAACTGAGTTCAGCAGCGGTGAAGTAAGGTCCTTTTACAATGACTCCTACGAGGTATACGGTGCAAACTGGACCAACGATTTTCCTGTACATTTTGAAAGGCTCCGGGGCTATTCCCTTCTGCCTTATATTAAATATCTCGCCGACACCATTGAGACTGGAGAAGGACAGCGGGTCAGGGTGGATTTCCTTGAAACCATCTCAGATCTGCTGCGGGATGAATTCACACACGATTGGGTGGAGTCATCTCACTCACTGGGACTTATGACAAGGTACCAGGCACACGGATCACCCGGCAACCTGATTGATCTTTATGCCCTGGCCGATATCCCTGAAACAGAATCTTTCGGCAGGAGTAATTTCCCCATTCCCGGGCTTCGCCAGGATCAGGATTACCAGGAAGAAAGATTTGGAAAGCCCACTCCCTTCACCATGAAATTTGCTTCTTCTGCTGCCAACCTCAGCAATCGCCGCCTGGTCTCCTCAGAATCCGCCACCTGGCTTGGAGATCATTTTAAAGTTTCCCTGGCCCAGGTGAAACCACAGATGGACGAACTATTTGTATCCGGAATCAATCATATATTTTATCATGGGATCACCTATTCCCCGCCTGAAAAGCCCTTCCCTGGAAGGCTGTTTTATGCATCCACAAATTTTGGTCCCCTCTCCCACTTCTGGAATG
>JAOZLK010000682.1 GCA_029934875.1 Bacteroidales bacterium
AAGGGTATGGAGCAAATGCTGGCAACTGAACTTACAGCCCTGGGGGCTGAAAAGGTGGAGGTGGTAAACCGGGGGGTTACATTTTATGGAAGGCGGGCCCTGATGTATAAGGTGAACCTGGCTTCAAGATTAGCGCTGCGGGTACTGCTTCCGATCCTGGAGTTTGAGATCAACAATGTCGAAGGACTTTACAGGAAGGTAAAGCAATTTGAATGGGAGCAGTTCCTGGATGTAAAGATGGACTTCGCCATCGATTCAGTGGTTCACTCACGCCATTTTTCTAACAGTTTTTTTGCTTCACAGAAAGTTAAAGATGCAATTGTAGACCGATTCAGGGATAGAACCAGCATACGTCCATCTGTAAATCGGGAGAATCCTGATTTATTAATTAACCTGCATATCTCCGACCGGCGTGTAACAATTTCACTGGATAGTTCAGGAGGATCCCTGCACAAAAGAGGCTACAGGGAGGGGAATTTTGAAGCCCCGCTGAATGAGGTGCTTGCCGCTGGCATGATCATGGCTACCGGATGGCACGGTGAGACCCCCTTTCTGGATCCCATGTGTGGTTCAGGCACCCTGGCCATAGAGGCAGCCCTGATTGCTGCAAACATACCTCCCGGTATCTTTAAGAAACAATATGGCTTTGAAAACTGGAAGGAGTTTGATCGGGAACTTTTGGAACATGTGGCACAAAACCTCCCCCGGGAGAAGGAAGTTAAAGTCCCCATCATTGCTCGGGATGTGGATCCTGAAGCGGTTAAAATGACAAGGGCCCTGGTGAAAAGCATGGACTTATCCCATCTGATTACCGTGGAGGAGTTGGATTTTGAAGCCTCTGAACCCATGGAGGAAATGACAATTGTGATGAATCCTCCTTACGGCGAGAGGCTGAAGACAGATGACATAGAATCTCTATATGAAATGATAGGTTCCACCCTGAAGCATAAGTTTCCGGGATCGGATACCTGGATACTCTCAGCAAGTGGTAAAGCAATGAAGAGAGTAGGCCTTAAGCCTTCTTCAAAGCAACAGTTGTTCAATGGCCCCCTGGAATGCTCTTATGTCAATTATAAGACTTTTAAAGGCAACTGGAAAGACTATAAAACCGGAGTAAAGCCATGATCCATCAACATCAGGTGAATTTCTGACCTGTTGAAAAAAAAATAGCATTTGATGTTATTTGTTACTTTTGGGTGTTAATTTTATCTATATTAGTCACTGAAACATTTTAATTATATTTGCTGATCAATCAGCAAAGTCCTAGTCAACAAAATGAAGCTAAATGAGCTTTGATGTTAATGAGTATTACTCCAAGCTGAATGGCGGAGATGTTTTGATGGCCTTCAAAGGGGATATCTCAGGTGAGCGCATCAGCAAGGTTTTAGAGGTGGTTGAGTCCGGTATGGACGATCACAATGAAATCTCCAAAGTTCGGAAGAAGGTTTATAATGTCCTGGTGGAAAGCCTTCAGAACCTCTACCATCATATAGAAGTATTGCCTGATGTTATGCAAGGGGAATTTGGTTCCAAGTTTGGAATCATTGTTGTAAGTCGTGAAGATGGTAAGTATAGAATTTCCACAGGAAATTTCGTAAACCAGGATAAAGTTGATGTCTTGAAGAACAAGATTGACAAGATCAACTCCATGGGTAAGGAGGAGTTGAAGGACATGTATAAGTTTATCCTCAATCACCAGAGACTTTCGGAAAAAGGAGGAGGTGGCCTTGGATTGGTGGACATTGCAAGAAAAACAGGCAGTGATCTTGTCTATAATTTTGAAAAATACGATGATACATACTACTTCTTCAATCTAGATGTTTTCGTCGAAATTGTGTAGTGATATAAATTGAAAAATCGCCTAATATGGAAGCATTATCAATAGAAGGAACCGCTAAGACCCCAACAGTTAAGTTTAATGGTGAGGGTGGAATTTTAGAGATCAAGGGAAGATCAATTCCTGAAAATTCAATTGAGTTTTATAAGCCTCTGGTTGAATGGCTTGAGGAGTATACCAACACACCTATGGACCTGACCCAGGTTAACGTTCAGTTGGAGTATTTCAATACAAGCTCATCCAAATGCATCCTGGATGTATTTAAAAAACTTGAGGCTGTCCATAAAGGTAAAAGCGAGGTGATTATAAACTGGTATTACGAGGAGGATGATGAAGATATGCTTGAAGCCGGAGAGGACTATGAATCCATTATCCGGGTTCCCTTCAAAATGATTGAAATTGTAGAATAACAGGGTCCCCCGTCAATAAATATTAATTTTTATGGGCTACCACCTTTGGTGATAGCCCATTTTCTATATCCGGAACTCTCCCCCTCGCTGCCTTCACCAGAATGCCTATCTCCCGAATTATTAACTATCAAGAAAGGGTATTAGCCGACGAAGCCTATAATCCTTTGCAAGCAAAGGATTTAAGCGAGGAGTTTAATGCCCTTTCGGAGTCTATTTAATTTTTTCGGGAAGATGCGCGTTCGAAGAGTTCCAGTAGTTTTTTGAGGATCCTGAAATAAAGCAGAAGATAAGTTAAAAGTGTCATCAGCCAGATCACTGCCACATTAACCCAGAGCGTTGGAATGAAGGTCCCGGCCACCATCTTCCTGGGAGCATAAAAGTGTGCTTTGATGAAGTGATTGGTGGGGTCCTGGTATATGGGATCCCTCTTCTGTATCATTTCACCCTTACGTTTAAATTCCGTGTAATAGTCGAATGTTTTGCTGTTGGTGACGAACTCTTCCAGTGTTTTGTTATTGTGATTTCTTTGAAGCTCCTGCAAAACTTCAATATCATATGTTTTTTTGATTTTGTCGATTTCGCCA
>JAOZLK010000683.1 GCA_029934875.1 Bacteroidales bacterium
GTTTTAGCTCCAAGCACCCTCTGCACAATGGTCTGATCAGAACACCAGTACCATAGTCCCAGGATGGGATATCCCAGCAGGCATGCATACCAGGTGAGGCCCGACTCGAATCCTCCCTCTCCCAGCATTCCCAGGCTCTCTTTTGTATGGAGCATGTTGAGTTGACCCGGCTTTAGCTGTGCTTTCAGTTCAGCCAGTGAAGTTACAACGGCTCCCAGGATCAGGATCACCGTCTGTACGCTTTCGGTTACTACCACAGCCTTTAATCCTCCCAACACTGTATAGATGGTGGTAATAACAGAGATCACCAGGATGGATGTAAACACATTAATCCCGAAAAATGCATGAAAGACCACTGCCCCGGCGTACAGGCTCATTCCGATATGTACAAAAAGTGCCCCTATGATGGCAATAACGGCCAGGATGGTTCTGGCAGTTGGACCATATCTTTTTTCCAGAAACTCTGGCAGGGTAGAAATCTTACTTTTAAAATAAAATGGGGCAAATACCAGCCCCAGTAATATCAGGGTAATGGATGCCAACCACTCAAAATTACCCCAGACCAATCCTTCATTGTACCCCGAAGCGGCAAGCCCAACCAGGTGAATGGTAGATATGTTGGAAGCAAAAAGTGCTGCCCCAACCATGACCCATCCCAATCCTCTGCCAGCCAGAAAATATCCTTCACTTGTCATTTTTTTCAGACGCACCGAGAGGATCCCGATCACCAAAATTCCTACCAGGTAAACAACAATAATGATAAGATCGATTGTGTTAATATTCAAATTCATGCGTTTAGTTGGGTTTAATGAATCCTATTTTCTAAATACCACCGGTCACCTGCTCCTGAAACCAGGATCACGTTGCCATAGGCCGTAAAATCGCCTGTCCGGATGACGGCTTTCACATCCTTACTCAACACCTTCAGGTCGGCGTGCTCAAGAATCTCAACTTCCACCTTGTCACCAAAGGCGGTAGCTACCTTCTTAAAATGGGTAGGGCTTATTTCACCAGTCTCCCTGGACATATACATCTTCTCCACTGAGAAGTACCGGGCTAGTTCTGATAATACATCCATCACCATGGGCACATTCTCCTTCAAAGAGAGATCGATGACCTCGACGTCCTTTGGAATGGCAAATCCGGCATCAGCAACCATCAGGAGATCACCATGACCCTGTTCCGATATCACCGCTGCTATATCCCTGTTCAAGATTCCTAGCTCTTTCATCTGTTACTGGTTAAAATAGACCTGTTCCATCTCTGCCCAGCCGGTTTCACCCTCCAGTGGAACCTGCATGGGATCACATACCTTCAGCCACTCTATGTTTCTCGGATGCTTATCCAGCGTGGCCATATCGGCTTCAAAATCGTCACCGGTATACTCATAATAGCCGAACTCATACCAGTTCCCGTCTTCCAGTTGGTGCAGGAAAATGGAGAAGTTGTGCATGTGGGCTTTGGTAAGCAGATCCCTTACTCCGGCATTGGAGGCTGAATGGATCTTGCGATACTCATCTATGTATTCGGGCTTGATTTTGATGACCATCCCCACCCTTTTGATCTCTTTATTTGTTTCCTCTTCACCGGCATTGGAGTTGCATCCTATGGTCAATCCAACCATAAGTGCTGTTGCCAGTAGTAAGGCTGTTAATTTTCTCATGTTTCCTTTGGTGCTTATAGAATTAAAAAAAATGATCTTTGTTAAAGTCCCTCGTTGTTTCCAACGGTGTTGCTTTCAAAAACAAATTCCACAGGATCTGTAGCTTCCATCTTGAACCAGACCACCATGGTCCAGGTACCATCGGTATCTCTCACAATACCCTGCCTCACATCGGATCCCGAGGTCATGGCTTTTCCGTTCACTGCCAGACTGGCCGGTGATTGGGCAGCCCAGTTCTTTATCACAAAACAGGGATTTATTATGGGCTTTTCTTCCGTCGCATCCACCCTCAGAACCATATCCTCTTCCACTGCATTCACCTTAAATGCACGCTCGGTCTTGTCATAGCCTTCACTTTCGCAACCTCTGACCGGGGTCACCCCGGGTGGGTTGAGCCAGGATGCAGCCAGGGGAATCAACTCATCGGGAGATTTATCCAGCATTCCCTCCATCAGGATCTTTTGCTGATAGGGCCGGTCGCCGTTATCCTCAGCATGGGTGGGAAGCCCCACGTGGGTAAGTGAACTGTGTGCTGTACGGTCCGGAAAACTGGCGTACCTTCCATCGGAGGGCATCTGTGCCACCGGCCAGTGATTCCAGGTGGGGAACACAGCGTAAGGAGTAATCTCACCCCCGTACACATCGGATTCGGTAAAGGCTCCAATAGTGATCGGGTCATAATCTGCAATGTAGTTGATATGTTGGATCACCTTGTTTTCCGGCTCCTCCACATCATCCGGGGGTCCACCCACCCAGCTGTATTCCACTGCATTTCCTTCAAGGTCCACCATGGTGAGGGCAACCTCAGTTTCAATAATATCCTCCGGGTGCTGATTGGGCCCAAAAATGGCCATGGATTCCTGCCATTCATGATCCCTTTCACCATGGGTCCAGAGAATCATGTTTTTCACGGCAACTCCATCCGGATAGATATAGTAGTACCATTCACTCCAATCGCCCCATCCGGTCTCTTCATCCACATTGGCAAATACATGAAGAACATCCAGCAAGGGATACCTCCAGTGTACCACTACCCGTGCATCTGTGTTTTCAATGATCCGTGCAAAGTTTGTATAGGCCTCTTTGTCGGACATGGGCTCCTGGCATCCCTGTCCGCCGGAGGTCCCCCAGGTTTCATTAAATTCATTACTGTACCATTGTCC
>JAOZLK010000684.1 GCA_029934875.1 Bacteroidales bacterium
ATGATGCCGTAAGCGGAACCAAAGCAACAAAACTTAGCTATGTGGCTTCTGATGGAACAGTTGTTGATCGCGGTTTTGATAATTGGTCAGCTGGCGTTCCGGTAATAGCCGGAACAGATTATACTTTAAAAGCATTTGTAAAAAGCGTGGAAGCCTCCGGGCTAAAGGTTAATTACCTTATTGGTTTTTTTAATTCAGCAGGTGCTGTTATTTATCCCCAGTACGCTATAGATGTTGACTTGACCACCACCTATACGGACCATGAATTCACTGTTACAGCTCCCGAAGGCGCAACAACCTGCTGGCTTGCATTTCGCCTGTATGATCTGGATAATGAGCGTTCTGCTGGAACAATGTTTCTTGATAATGTTCGCCTGATGGGCCCTTCTACTGCATTAAGCCCCCGCGTAATGCCAACTACCTTGCCCACTGATGATGTTCCCATTGCCAGTATTGATGTTACCGAAGCACCCTATTCTGCAATGAATGATGGATCAGCTGATGCTACCGCTGCTTTCCAGGATGCCATTAATCGTGCTGCCATTGCTGGTGGAGCAGTGGTATTTGTGCCTGCCGGATCTTATCGATTTGATGGAAATTTATATATTCCCGAAAGAGTTGTTTTACGTGGTGAATGGGAGAATCCGGATAGCGTGGGCGGTGTTACAGGGACCATACTTATGCCTTATGCAGGTCAGGGTTCAGATGAAGGTGTTCCCTTTATCAGTGTTCTGAGGGGAGCAGGAATTAAGAATCTTTCCATTTGGTATCCCGAACAGTCCGCTTCATCTGTAAGTCCCTACCCGTGGACCATTCATTGTCACCCCGATGGAGAGGCAGGTGGGGGCGACAACACTTCTGTAATCAATGTCACCCTGGTTAATTCGTACAATGGGATTAAAGTAGGACCCAATTGGAATGAATTACATTATATAAGAAACGTTTACGGGACCCCCCTTCATCAGGGTATATGGTTATCCCAGACAACCGATATAGGAAGAATAATGAATGTTCATTTTGCACCAAAATATTGGAGTGAGTCCGGATTAAGCGCTTCTCCTTCCAAGGATGTCATATTAAGTAGTTTGCAGAACAATACGACGACAGGGATCATAATGGGCCGCTCAGATTGGGAATACATTTATGATGTTTCACTTGTTGGCTATCAGACAGGTGTACAGATAATTAAATATAGTGATATGGGGCCCAACGGGGTCATTTATGGATTGCGCATTGAAAAAAGTAAGATAGGAATTGACCTGGTAAATATAAATCCCATAGGCTGGGCAATCTCGAACGCAACAATAGAAGTGGAAGGAGAAAATTCAGCCTGTGTACGGGCGGGTGATGCATTCAATTCAGTGGTGCAGTTTAATACTTGCTCTTTTGGCGGGGATCCGAAAACAGCAGTTTTGTTCTCAGGGAACGCTTTAGGCAGGCTCTCCTTTCAAAATTGCACTTTTGAAAACTGGGGGCAAACAGAGGATGTTCCTGCTATCGATTGCATCAAGGGTTCAGTTTCTCTTCTTGGGAATACTTTTAACATGGATAAACTCCATTTGCGATTAGGGGCAAGTGTGAGAAATGCACAAATCCTGGATAATACTTTTCCAAGTGCCCTGAATATAGATAACCAGAGTAAATACGAGGTGCTTATTTCACAGGAAGCGCTTAATTTTTCCAAACAGGATATTCCTCCTCATCCTTATGCTGCTGTACCACGACCGGCTAACAATGATCTGTATGATGTATTTGATTATGGAGCAATTGCGGACGGATCTACAGATAATACTGTAGCTTTTCAGGCAGCACTTGATGCTGCAGGGCTAAACGGTGGTGGTACTGTCTATATTCCTGCGGGCATGTATAAAATAAATAGTCACCTTACAGTGCCAACTGGCGTTGAGCTAAGAGGGATATGGGATGTACCACATCATACAATCAGCAGAGGAAGTGTTTTACTAGCCATAGAGGGAAAGGACAATGCGGAGGGGACTCCCTTTATCTCGCTGGAGGCGGAATCGGGTGCCAGGGGATTTACGGTTTGGTATCCCGAACAAAGCACACAGGATTTTTTCGCTTATCCCTGGAGCATTCAGACCAGGGGCGAGCATTGCTGGATCAAAGATGTTACCCTGGCAAATACCTATCAGGGTGTTGATCTTGCCTCCTACCCAAGTGCAGGCCATATAGTTAGCTATCTGGGTGCAGCGCCTTTAAAAACCGGAATATCTGTGGATAAAAGCACCGGAGAGGGTTGGATTGAAATTGTTCAGTTTAACCCACATTATTGGATGCGGAGTCCTGGTTATCCACGAACCACAGAATTGGACGTAAATGCAATCATCCCCTACCAGCAAAGTAATCTGGATGCATTTAAAATAGCCTCAGCCACACAGGAGCATGTGATGGGGACCTTTGTTTTTGCAACAAAACGTGGATTCTACCTGGCGCCTGATGAGGGCACCTCCAATGTAAATATTTTCCAGCATGGTACCGATGCCGGAGACAATGCGGTATATCTGGAAAATAAAGCTGGCTCGAAAGCAAATTTTGTAAACACGCAACTTGTTTTGCTTGGGGCTGTGCAGAGTGGAATAATTTCTTCGGCTCCCGGATTCGAAGCGGATGTTTCATTTTACAATTCAATTTCATGGGGAGGACCGGGTCCCACGACCAATCTAAGTGGCAATGGCAATGTTCTGATTCAGCAAATGCACACACACAATGGTGTATTTAAACTCATCAACGGAACTGCCCGGCTTGAAAATATTGCGATATCATCCTTGCTCAATCCACAATACAATATCGGTGCCGGCATCAGTG
>JAOZLK010000137.1 GCA_029934875.1 Bacteroidales bacterium
ACCTTTACCCTGAAGAGGACTATACGCTTATCCGCGTCTTCAATCCTTGGCAGAACAGCAAGGGCACAAGTTATAGCTATGTGCTGGGAGAAAAGCAGGAAGTGCTGCCGGACTCTCTCAGAACATTGCCATTTATTCATACCCCTGTAAGCCGTGTTGTTGCCATGTCAACAACCCATGTGGCCATGATTGCGGGACTTGGAGAGAGCTCCAGTATAGTAGGGGCATCAGGCACTCCCTTTATCTTTAACCCCGATATAAGGGAAAGGAGTGAAGCCGGCCTGGTTGCAGATGTGGGTTACGGGCAGGGGATCAATTACGAAAAGGTGGTTTCCCTGGAACCCGATGTGGTCTTTTTGTATGGTGTGGAGGGAAATGTGACCAGCATCGCAGAAAAGCTTGGAGAGTTGGGGATTCAGGTAGTTTATTGTGCGGAGTATCTGGAACAGGATCCCCTGGGAAAAGCTGAATGGATTCGCTTTTTTGCACCTTTTTTCGGCAAGGAGCAGGAGGCTGACGTAAGCTTCAACAGGGTGGACTCCTCTTACCAGGCCTTAAAGTCCATTACTTCCCGGAACCTGGTGAAACCGAATGTGATGATTGGACTTCCATGGAAAGATACCTGGTATGTTGCCGGGGGGAGATCTTATGCATCCAGGTTAATCTCTGATGCAGGCGGACAATATTTATGGCAGGACAATACATCGGACGAAGCCATACCCATGGATATGGAATCGGTTTATTCAAAAGCTGTGAATGCCGATGTATGGATCAATCCAGGTGTTGCCCAATCCATCGGTGAACTAATTGCCTTCGATGATCGTTTTGGGGAGCTTGATGTGCTCAGGCTGGGTAATATCTACAATAATAATGCACGGATGAGTCCGGGAGGCGGAAACGACTACTGGGAGTCGGCAACCTTGCGCCCGGATTTAATTCTGGCGGACCTGATTTCGGTATTTCATCCGAAGTTGATGAGAGATCATTCAATGTTTTACTACAGGAAGTTGAAATAATCCGTACATTTGGGTAACATCAAAAAAAGAGCAATATGGCAAGTATCAGGATGCTGAAGAAGGAGATAAATAAACTTGCATTTGACCTTTTGCAGGAGTGTTTTGCCTACCGTCATTTTTCCGAAGATCTTTCGGAAGATCGTTTCGATGATGTAATTAAGAAAATTGTTCTCCTGCGAAACGATTTGATTTTGAAAACAAATCATCCGGAATCAGATGCAGACTCGGCCAGCCTCAAGGAACACTATAAGCGTGTTGAGTTCGATCTGTTAAAACTGGTCGAGGTGGTGGAAGATTTAAAGAAATAGGTGTGAAGATCAGCTCAGGGAGCCTCCTTTACTTCATAGTTATTTTATTGGTGCTGATCGCCCTGATCCTTCTGGATATCAGGCTGGGCTCAGTTCCCATAAGCTTTGCCGACATGGCAGGGCATATCACAGGCAGGTCGTCCCTGACAGAGCAGGAAATCCTCATCCTTACCAGGTTCCGGCTTCCCCGGGTGGCCACTGCGCTGCTGGTAGGGGCTGCGCTTCCTCTGTGTGGTTTGCAGATGCAGACCCTTTTCCGAAATCCACTTGCAGGTCCGTATGTACTTGGTATCAGTTCAGGTGCCAGCTTCGGTGCTGCCCTTGTGGTACTGGGTGCAGGAGCCACAGGACTGGTCGCCACATGGAGCCTTGCCCTGTCAGCATGGATGGGGGCGGGCTTTGTGATGTTATTGCTGCTATTTATTGCCAGGAGGGTCAGGGACGGACTAACCATTCTGATCCTTGGAATCATGTTCTCCAGCGGCCTGGCAGCCGTGATCAGCATCATGCAGTACTTTAGTCAGGCAGATGCTTTGAAGTCTTTTGTGATCTGGAGCATGGGGAGCCTTGGTCATGTTACCGGGGCACAACTATGGATCATGACCCTGATCATTGTTCCGCTTCTGCTTGTAACCCTTTTATTTGGAAAGGTATTGAATGGCCTCTTGCTTGGTGAGGAGTACGCCGAAACCATGGGGGTAAAAATAAGACGCACAAGAACAATTATTTTTGCAACTACCAGCCTGATGGCCGGAACGGTGACTGCCTTTTGTGGTCCAATTGGATTTATCGGCATAGCAGTGCCTCATGTTGCCAGGTTTATTTTCAGACAGTCTGATCATCGTATTTTGCTTCCGGCGACTATGATTACCGGAATGGCCATCCTGGTCATGAGTGACCTGGTATCGCAGCTCCCCGGGTCAGATCATGTCCTTCCCATTAACGCAGTTACATCACTCATAGGGATTCCAGTGGTAATCTGGTTGGTGATCATGAATCGAAAAGCTCAGACGCTATGATCTCTCTTGAAAATATATCCATTGGATATCATAAAGAGAGGCCCCTGCTTAGCCAGGTTAATCTGCAGGCCGGAAAGGGGGAAATGGTTGCCCTGGTTGGCAGAAACGGTTCGGGAAAAAGCACCCTGCTCAGATCGCTGCTCGGACTCCTTCCATTGCTTGAGGGCAGCTGCTACCTGTCAGGAGTTTCTCTCGAGGAGCTGGAACACAAGAACAGGGCTCTTTCGGTCTCTTATGTATCTTCACAGGTGGCCGGACTACCTTCACTCTCCGTACGAGAACTTGTATCTCTCGGAAGAATGCCTCATACAGGATGGCTTGGAAAGCTGGGGAAAGCAGATTGGGACATGGTGGATCGGATCATCCATGATGTGGGCCTGGACATGTACATGGAAAGGACACTGGATCAGTTAAGTGACGGAGAGAGACAACGCGTGATGATTGCGCGTGCCCTGGTTCAGGATACTCCCAATATGGTCCTCGACGAACCGGCGGCCTACCTTGATATTCCCAATAAGTATGAACTGGTTCGCTTACTTTCCCTGTTCAGGGATCGGGGAAAAACCATAATCTACTCAACACATGACCTGGAAACTGCACTAATGTGCGCCGATAAATTCTGGGTAATTACAGACGGGATGATTCTAGAAGGATCCCCTGAAGACCTGGGGCTTGCGGGACTGTTCAAGCGGCTCTTTGACAACTCGGGTATCAGATTCGATCTTAATTCAGGTAAGTTTAGCTACACAGCGAACTCCAAAGGATGCGTGGCTCTCTCAGGCCCCCAGGGAGAAGCACTTGCCTGGACCAGGCACCTCCTTCAAAGGATCGGATATACCATCGCAGCAGGAGACCAGGCGATTACCATTGAGGTTCAGCCAGGTGAAAAGCATGGCTGGCAGGTGAGGAAGGACGAAACTGTGATGAGCTTTGATTCTCTGTATAACTTGGCCCGGTTATTGAATGAGGACAAGTAAGACATGTTTTGAACCCGTTTAAACTGTGAAATCATGAAAGTAAAAAAGATCTTTGCCTATTCTCTTTCTACCCTTGTTTTGTTTTTTTCAGTAATAGCCATACTTGGAATCTGGGATCTGGTAGATATTGAATTCCTGATCGCGCGAATGTTTAAGTCTCTAATGGTCATACTGGCCGCTGCAGCCGTAGTTGTCCTAATCTTTTCAATTCTGGACCGTCCGGAGAGGGATATCCATAAAGGGCGCGAAGATTAATCCGAGAAAGTTATTCCGAGAAAGTTATTCCGAGAAAGTTATTCCGAGAAAGTTATTCAATTAGCTTGAGGATTTTTTCCGCCCCGGCCCTGTTGGAGTAATCCTTCAGTGCGAGGATTCTTTCATCGACCTGTTCTTTGGTAAATGGAAGGGTCATCAGCTTTTCCAGCTGGTCGATCATATCGTTGGGCTCTTCAGCAAGCTGACACAAAGATTCCAGGCCCGTTCCCGCAATCATTTCAGTGTTCACAAGGCAATGTCTGCCTCCAAACAGAGCATGAAGGAGTTTTAGTTTTATTCCGGTAGACTGGGCTGTATAAAGCAGGTTAACCTGGGCGGCAGCAATGAGCATGTCCAATTCATCATCCGAAGGATTGGCTACAACCGAAATATTGGTCCATCCTGATAATTTCCGGACAAAGGACCTGGAAGGATTCTTTCCTGCAACAATCACCCTGTGTGGAATTTTTGAAAGCACATTACTGGCAATCCTGAGAAAGACATCCGAGTTTTCAGCAACGGCCAGATTACCATGGAAGAGGATATAATCGCCCAGGCCTGCTTTAATGGTGATCTCATCAAACCTGTGAAAGGCCGGGACAAGGGTGGAATGCCCATACTTCTCACTAAAATACTTGGTTTCAGGCCTGGATATACCAAGGATATGGTCTGCTTCTCCCAGGATGTTTTCAAAGCGCCGAAGCTTAATGGCTTCAATATATAAAAATACCTTGTCGTATAGTTTATTTTCACTTCTGGAAAGGGCTCTGTAATAATCATGCTCAATGTTATGCGCCCTCACAAGACACTTTTTGCCTGCATCGGCATAGAGCTTAAGGCGTGAGGTAGAATGCAAACCTTCAAAAAGAATGGGAAATTCATCACCCATGATTCTCTTTGGCATGATATTTGAATCTCTTGTAGTAATGATGTACGGATCTCGATTGAGTGCATAGAAAAAACCGGATTCTCTTTCATAGTAGTGAACTTCGGCGCAGAGATCCTCAAGTTCTTTGGAAGGCTGACGACCATATGTGTAACAGTGGAGAATTATTTGAATCCCCACTTGTTTCAGGGACCTTAACTTATAATAGATGTCAATAACGCCACCATAGTCCGCAGGAAATGGGACATTGAAGGCGATGATATGAAGATGTTTGTTTCCCATGTTAATGCGGCAACCGAAACAGGTGTACAACTCTTAAAGATAAGGCAAAAATATTAACAATTTTTAAGACATTATTAAAGTTATTAGTGCAACTTTTTGGCAACTTGTACGTTAAATATAATGTAGAAAGCTTATTGATTATCAAATAGATAATTTCGTTCTTTTATTCTACATTTCTTTTCATAGATTTAGTTTTAGGGTTAGTTTAGTTTTAAGGTCTCTCTGCACCCGCAGGGGGATCTTTTTTTTATCTTTGTCCGTCAGTTAAAAATATGCAACGAATAGAAGAAATTATAAATGCCCTGGCAATTGAAGCCATTGAGGTCTCTTGGAATATAAAGGTTCCACAGGAGATTGTCCAGATACAGAAAACCAGGAAGGAATTCCAGGGCGATTATACCCTGGTGGTATTTCCCCTTCTGAAGCTCTCCCGAAAGCCCCCTGAAGAGACTGCCACCCGCATTGGTGCCTATATAGAGAATCATTCTCCGATGATCTCCGGATTTAATGTGATCAAAGGCTTTCTTAACCTTGTAGTTTCACATTCATTCTGGCGAGAAATGCTTGAGGGTGAACTCAGGCAGGCAGCCCATGGTAAAGTCCCCTTAAGTGAATCCTCAGCGAGGGTGGTGATTGAATATTCGTCTCCAAATACAAATAAGCCGCTTCATCTCGGACACATACGTAATATCCTGCTGGGACACTCCATGGCTCAGATTCTTAGCGCAAGTGGGAGAAGGGTTCACCAGGTAAACCTTGTGAATGACCGGGGCATCCATATCTGTAAATCGATGCTGGCATGGGAAAAGCAAGGAAAGGGGGAGACTCCTGATACGTCCGGGATGAAAGGAGATCACCTGGTAGGTAAGTACTATGTCGCTTACGATAAGGTCTATAAGAGCCAGGTTAAAGAGCTGCTTGACAATGGTAGCCCGCAAAAGACCGCAGAGGCAGAGGCCCCCGTGCTCCTGGAAGCCAGGGAGATGCTTTTGAATTGGGAATCTGATGATCCCAAGGTACGAGCACTTTGGGAAATGATGAATAGCTGGGTTTATGCTGGCTTTGATGAGACTTACCGCAGGCTGGGAATAGGATTTGACAGGACCTATTACGAATCCGAAACCTACAAACTTGGGAAATCACTTATACTTAAAGGGCTTGAAGAAGGCGTGCTCTACTCGCGCGATGATGGCTCGGTTTGGGCCAACCTTGAGGATGAGGGGCTGGATCACAAATTGCTCCTGCGCTCAGACGGAACATCGGTTTATATGACCCAGGATGTGGGGACCGCCCGGCAGCGATTCGGGGAGTTTGAGTTTGATTCGCATATTTATGTTGTAGGTAATGAGCAGAACTACCATTTCCAGGTCCTTGCCCTGGTTTTGAAAAAGCTTGGTTATGAGTGGGCCGACCGACTTTACCACCTCTCTTATGGAATGGTTGAGCTCCCGGAGGGAAAAATGAAATCCAGGGAAGGAACCGTAGTCGATGCCGATGACCTGATGGATGAAATGGAGCGTACTGCCCGCCAGATGTCCGAAGAACTTGGTAAACTGGATGAGTATGGGGAGGAAGAGAAAAGCAGGATCTACAGGCAGGTCGGCATGGGTGCATTAAAGTATTTCATCCTCAAGGTGGATGCAAAGAAGAACATGACCTTTGACCCCCGAGAATCGGTCGATTTTAATGGCAATACAGGACCTTTTATCCAGTATACCTATGCCAGGATAAAGAGCCTCGTCAGGAAGGGTTCTGGAATACCCAGGAAGGCTGGTGAAACTCCCTTGGTCGATAAAGAGGTTGGCCTGATCAGAATGATGTATGATTACCCCGAGGTAATCCAGGATGCAGCGGATTCGCTTAATCCCTCTCTGCTTGCCAATTTTCTCTATGAACTGGCCAAGGAATTTAACCAGTACTACCATGATTACAGCATATTAAGTGCTGAAAAAGAAGAACTCATTCACTTACGCCTGCTAATGGTTGAAGTGATCGGGCAGGTAATTGAATCGGGGATGGAGCTGCTGGGGATCGAAATGCCGGAGCGGATGTAAGAGGGATGAAACACTTATTTCTAATATTGTTGCTTGCTCCAATAACATTGGGCCTTTCCGCTCAGAAGAGTAGGGTGGTTTCTGCTGTTCAGATGATCGAACAGAAGAAATATTCGGAAGCCAAGGATGCCATCGAACTGGCCGTATGGAATGATAAAACATCCTCATGGGCCAGGACCTTTTATGTAAAAGGATTATTGTGCCAGACAGCTTTTGAAGATGGCTTTGAAGAGAGGGAAGTTAAAAAGACCAGCCTTTATCCTGACCAGCTTTACCTGGCTTACAGCTCATATGAGCGGGCGCTGGAACTTGATCTCCGGAAGCGACTACACTCCACTATCTCACAGAAGTACTACCTGCTCTCAAATGATTTTCGAGAACTGGGTCAGCGGCGCTTTTACAATGGAGAATACGAGGAGTCATTCCGCGCCTTTGAACATGCGATGCTGGTAAATAACAGCAAGCTGATCCAGGCAGATATTGACACCAGCCTGGTCTACAATACTGCCCTGGCTGCCTATGAAAGTAAGAACTGGGATAAAGCCATTGCTTACCTGGAAGGACTTCACGAACAGGGACATGCAACTGCCACATCCCTCTTGCTTTATACTGCCCTGCTGGAAAGCGGGGATACCCTGAGGGCCGAAGAGGTTCTTTTAGAGGGAACCGAGATTTACGAATATGAAAACCAGGCAGTCATGTACCTGGTCAATCTCTATACTATGAGCGGACGGGATGAAGAGGCTCTTAAAATCCTGGAGAAGGCCATTGAACAACAGCCGGGGAACTATCGTTTTTTCTGGGCCAGGGGACTGATTCAGAGTAAAATTGGCAAACCCGAGAAGGCTGTTGAAAGCTTCAAGGCAGCGCTTAAACTGGCCCCGGAGGAATCTGAATTGTACTATCATATCGGGGTGATCTACTACAATTTGGGCATAGAAGTGGCCGAACAGTCGCTTAAGATTTCCAGCATTAGTAAATACCTGGAGATGAAAACCCTGGCCAGGGAACACTACAGCAAGGCGGTAAGCTGGTTTGAGAAATCATATGAATTAGATCCCTATGATGAGGAGGTAATTTCTAAACTTTTCCAGCTTTATAATCAACTCCAAATGGAAGAAAAGGAGAAAGAACTTCGGCCCCTTGTGGAGTGATCAGATTTTAAATGAGAGGGTCAGTCCTAAAAACTCCTTGAACTGGGGCTTTGCAGCTACCCTGGTGCTTCCATCGGGCAGTATGATTGGCTCTCCATTTTCATCATATACAGGGAAACGCACATCGTCATCATAAATCAGGTGCAGATTAAGGCGAATGGCAAAAAACCAGCTAATCCTCTGTTCCAGGATCATTTCCCAATCCACGTCAATATTTTGCGATTTATACAGGTAGTTGGAGAAAAGTCGCACCTTATTGATCATGGTTAAGTCCTTGGTTGGCTTGACCCGGTTCAGAATCACCATCTGAAAACCCAATTCTCTTTTGGCTTTCTCATCTTCAGCAATACCATGTCTTGTCTGATCTATATTGGCTGTATCAATAACGAAAGTTGTTTTATAAGACAGGGGGGCCATGTTGATGGTGGTTTTCTCCCAGGGCTTGTATTCAGCACCGATACCCACGGTAATGGTTCCCGGATTCAGGAATTTTGAAATAGGTTCGGAATCGTTGGAGTAGTTGTATCCCTTTGCCAGCTGGGTCTTAGCATATAATGAAGAACTCATCCCGATTTTCCCCCAGGCATTCAGGTTGTATTTGGAATCTACCTCAAACTCATCATTGTTCACCCGGTTTCCATTTTCCTTGGTCCAGACGGTCCCGAATTTCCACCTTGCCACATTGATCCACTGGGTTTTTGCATCCTTATTGTTGTATGTTGCTCTTCCAATCATATCAATTGTGGAGGAAAGAGTACTCTCTCCACCTTTGCTCCAATTGGACAGGTAGGTCTGGCTAAGGCCCAGGAGATTTGTCATTTCATAATCCCAGTAAATGGGCTCAGGTTCCAGAAGCGACATCTCCTTCAGGATCCGTTTGGGCTCCTGGAGAAATGAGGGTATAAAATCGACCTCCGTTTTCACCATCCGGTTGAAATTAACATCATCCTCCATCAACAGGCTAATCTGACTTCTGCCGGGATTCCCCACCCATAGTGAAAGGGAGTCATTGTTAAAATTCTTCACCCAGAATCTGAAGGTCTCATCTCTACCCTTTGTCAGCCAGTAAGGGGTTTGATGCCCGAACATATCGTCAATAAGCAGCAGGGTGGAGTCGCGCTGAGAATTGAAATCAAGCAGGGTGTTGATGGCTGCCTGAAGAGAATCCAGCTGATGCTTGTTATTTAGAATATAAAAGGGAGAGCTGTCATCTGCAACCCAGGTGCTGCGGGGAACAAAATAGTGTACTTGAGCCGAATCGCCGGATAGCCTTGCCACTCTTCCAGATGAATGTTCCGACAGGGGAGGAGTTAAGCTTCCGTTGACAATCCTGTACAGTTTAA
>JAOZLK010000685.1 GCA_029934875.1 Bacteroidales bacterium
CCTGCCACTCCCCCAAGTCCCCGGCCCGCTAAAATGATATTACGGCTATCCACGTTTTTTTCATTCACGAGGTATTGTACCAGATTTGCTGCAACACGTGCCTGTATGGCCAGTACTCCGTCCCCCAGAGTACAGGAGATGTAAGCAGTAAGCCGATCCATACTACCCCAGCTTACCAGCGAATAAGGAGTCAAAGCCGGACGGCTGCTTCCCCAGCCAGGCAGGTCCGGAATAAGCATCGTGGGACGAGCCACCCCTGTTTCACGATTGAACATCTGCGATAATTGTGTTGCCGCCCCCCACGTTTCAAGAGCATTCCGGCGTCCTTGCTCATCGATATAAATAATCCATTTACCATCAGATAAATATTCTTCAGGCGGCCTGAGCAGTGTAGCTGGGATCTCAAACTGTTCCGTTGAGAAGAGCACCTCATAGTAGTTCTGGGCCCATAGCAAAAAAGGCTCTGACTGTTTCCATTCTCCATCATTAGTTGGTGTCCCAATCACGTTCCTAACTGCCTGCCGAACAGCTTCCCTACCGGGTGCCGGATTGCGATGTGATCTCTGCTCACGAGCAATAGCGCGGTTCAATGTAAATATATTCTCTTCAGGTGCAGGATAACACCTAATCATTTCATAATCGAGCATGGAGTAATCATCAAGATCAAGGTGTGGCACTGATAGCTCCGGATTTCCACGCAACCAGCGGTTCATCCATGAAACAAATTGCTCCACTTGTGACAGAGTATATGCATGGCCACTTTCATCTTCGAACAAACGAAAACGATCGTTGTATCCCGCTTCTGAATAGTACTTGCTTACACTTCCGGCCATATTCCTGGTCCATTCAATATTGAACACTTCATCCTTTTTCCCTGCCATATATATTGTGGGCGTTGGAATTCCTGCCAATAATATATCAATCTCATCCACCCCGGCTGCAATCCGACCTGACCACATGGATTCGGGACACATAGCATAGGCATCCCCCACCGGATGATCTGCCATGGATGTAATGCAGCAGCTTGGTCCCTGACAGGCAATGCGTTTATCTAACATTGTTGCAAACAGCGTAGTATATCCCCCGCCGCTTACACCTGTCATCCCCACCCCGTTACTCATATCCACGTCATCACGTGTTTCCAGATAGTCGATACATCGTAGTGCATCGAGAACAAAATAGCGTTGCGATGAATAACCTGTCAGAAAAGTTCGAACACCATCATAGAAATGATCGTTTCCAGGTTGTTTCTCCGAAGACTGTCCCGGCGGATCGAAAAGTACAGCCATATAGCCCAATTCGGCAAAGGCCTGGGCTGGAATCTGATAGTTGCCATATTGTTTGCCGCTGTGCCCCACCGGGATCACAACAGCAGGAAACGGACCCTTACCATGAGGAATAAATACCGTAGCGTTCACTTCCCATCCCGGGAAAGATTCAAAAAGCACATTCTCAATCCGGCAATGCCGTGTCTCGTGTGTACTGACCAATCGGGTATTTAAAGGGCCACCCTCTTTCCCAAATGGCATTTCACCAAAAGCCTCCCGTACATTCTGACGGATGGATTCACCATAAGCTTCCCAGTTATCCTGTTGAAACTCACTCTCCCTTCGCTTATTTGCATCATCTAAAAACGCTAAGCTGCTTTCAAGCAGGTGGCTGGTCAGCATGGAGCGCAGGTCACCGGCGGCAGGAATCGGTTCTGGTATCTTTGGACGTAAAATTCTTTCTTCTCTGCCATCCAAAACAGAATTCAGGTACCTTTCCCTATAAGAATTCCAGGTATTCATAGACTTGGTGAGGGCTACTTCGCAATCCTGTTTGATGCCATAGCACTGCAAGCCGAATTTCCCCTCATACCCGTTATCTTTCAGAAGTTTCACCAGTTTCCAAGTGTCGAAAGTCCCTTCTCCAAGTGGCTGGATAAGTCTCTCCCAGCCCATCTCTTTGGTATTGCCTGAGTCGGCTCCGTTGATAGAAACCATATATAAATATGGCAGGACCTCCAGAGCCTTCTCTTCCCATCCCTCTTCTCCTTCCACCTTTAACAGGTGACATGTATTGAAAATGGCACCTACATTATCGCGATCTGCCATTTTTGCCAACTCAACCGAATGGACTGATTTTTCACAATAGAAGCCCGCATGGGGATAGATTGCAATTTTTACATTATATGGAGCCGCAAAATCAGCCAGATCCTGAATTCCGGCAGTAAATAATTTATTACCTTCCAGTCTGTTACTCTTATATTCTTCGGAATTCAAAAAAAGTGCAACCATCAGGCCTCGATCCTTTGAATCTTTGATGATCCTTTTTAACTCTTTCTTAAAAACAATTTCACCTTCACTGGTAAGATCCATCCCCCAGTAGATTTCCGGCATCTCAACTCCTGTTTGATCAAGAGATTTTCTACGCTGAAAGTAGTTATCATCAATATGTCCGCTCATCCCATCAAAACCAATCTTTTTAATTAGGGCTGCCTGGGCATCCAGGGTTTTAGGGGCATTTGGCAATGTGGTAATTCCATTATAAAAACAGTAGAACACATTATCCAGCTTCTTCTGCTGACTAAAAGCCAGGCCATTGAAGAAAAAACCTGACAGCAACAATAAAACTATTCTTTTCATTTCTTTTATTTTACATGGTTTCCCAACTGTATTCACCCGGTATAATCACATCTTCCATTCTTGATTCTGGATTTACTATGAGCGATTCTATGTTTCCATTTTTGATACTTCCCTCTATAATCGTATTGTATGGCGCATTCAATTTAAATTCAACATCCCATCCTTTTGGCCAGGCAGGAAACAGATATATTTCA
>JAOZLK010000138.1 GCA_029934875.1 Bacteroidales bacterium
CTAAATCCTTAACTGACAGACTTTTTCTTTCTCAGCGCGACAATGGTAAGTATTGCAGATGCAAAAAGGGAACCAGCCATGAATATATAAGAAGCTCCAAATCCCCCGGTGGTACCATTCAGATAGCCCACAATATAAGCCCCCACAAAGGATCCCAAAGCCCCCATACTATTGATCAGGGCAATGGCTCCTGCAGAAACATTACGGGGCAGGACTTCAGTAATCACAGCAAAGAAAGGTCCATAGGGAGCATACATGGCACCTCCTGCTATCACAAGCAAGACAAAGGATAGCCAGAAATTACTATTGCCAAGCAAATAGGAGCCATAAAAGGCCAGGGCCCCCACCAGGAGGAAAGGCCAGATAAATAACTTCCTGTTTAATGTCTTATCTGAGAAATAGGAAGCAGTGAGCATTCCGATAATAGCCAGTACATAAGGAACCGATGCCAGCCAACCTGTTGATACAATATTGGCATTGGGGGCTGCATTAAGGATGGAAGGAAGCCACATGACAAAGCCATATACACCAATGCACCAGAGTGCATATTGCAAACACAGCATAATAACAATGCGGGACCTGAATGCCACAGCATAATTTTTTACGGGTTTAATGCCCTCTTGCTCCTTATCAAGTTGAGCCTGCAAATCGGCTTTCTCCGTATTCGATAACCATTTGGCATCTTTGGGTCTGTCAACCACCAGTCGCCACCATAAAAATGCCCAGAGAATTGCGGGAAGGCCTTCCAGTATAAACATCCAGCGCCAACCCACCGAATCTATCAGGTAACCTGATAAAATGGACATCCATAATATGGTTGCCGGATTGCCAAGGATCAAAAAGGTATTGGCCCTTGACCGTTCCGCTTTTGTAAACCACTTGCTCAAAAACACGAGCATGGAAGGCATGACGGCACTTTCCACAACACCCAGGCTGAACCTGATCACGATCAGCAAATTAACATTGCTTACCATGCCTGTGGCTGCCGCAAGGAAGCCCCAGAGAATTAAGGACCAGAAAATCAACTTCTTGGCACTCTTTTTATCCGCATACAAAGCCCCGGGGATCTGGAAGAAAAAGTAGCCCAGGAAGAAGAGCGATCCCAGCAAGGAAGACATGGCGGCTGTAATATCAAGATCAGCGGCCATTCCGCCAGCAGCGGCGAAACCATAATTCGCACGATCCAGGTATGCCAGGCTATAGGTAATAAAAACAATGGGTATCAAGCGATACCAACGTTTTCGTGAGAGTGTTTTTTCCATGTCTGAAACTATTGCATATATTTTGTAATATCTCCTTTATGGTAGCTTGTCACCCCATAGTTGGTCCCAATCCACACAATGCCTTCCCTGTCCACTGCAATACACAACACATTGGATCCGAGTAAGCCATCTCCACCGCTCAGGGAGCTCAATGTATTGTTCTCAAGAACACTAATACCTTCTTTGGTTCCGATCCAAACCCTTCCCTGGTGATCCACCGTAATGCACTGTACCATATTGTCGACCAATCCATCCTCAGCATCCAGTACCATCCAATTCTCCAGGGTTTTATTCCCCTTATGCCTGGCTACTCCTGCATCAGTTCCAAACCATTGAGTCCCATCAGCCTCGATAAAGATACAATTAACATTGTCGGAGGGTATTTTTATAGAACCCCATTGCGCATATTCTGAGGCGCCGGATATACCATCCACATCATTGCGGTAAACCCTGCTGACTCCTGCACCCTTTGTGGCGATGTAGAGTGAATCGCCGCCAGGACTCGTTTCCATGTCGCTGACTGGAAAATCCTGGAACATGTATTCCGGATATTTTCTCTCGTAGGAGGGGGTGAGCCAGATATCTTCATGGAAAGCGGATATCCCTTTATCCGTCCCAAACCATCGCAGTGAACCCTTACCCACAGTGACGGAGACAACATTCTCGCTGATGATGCCTGAATTATCAGAATAATAAGTTGTTGCACCGGAATTCCCATCCACAGGTATTTCTGCCACAGTGGCCCCCAGCGGGGATCCCAGCCATAATTCCATTCCGAAATCAGAGGAATCATAGGCCACACTTTTCAGATCCCGGGCCGGTATTTTCCTGTTTTCAGTGTGAGTCTTCCAATCTACATCGTCAAAACTCACAAGACCTGCCTCGCAGAGGAACCATTTGATATTATCATTGTCCACCACAACTGAAGAGAATGTCCTGGCCTTAAGATCCCCCCCAAATGGCAGGAGAATGGCGGATTTCACAAATACTTTCCCCGGTACCTTAGAAACAGAAGATGCAGCTGAGGCAGCTTCCTCCACATCATCGACTCCAGCCTCATCTTCCACAGAAGTCAGTGTCATTTTATACCACATCTCACTTGTTGAAATACCCGGTCCGTCCCCCCCGACTAGAGAATCGGGATAGGAAATGAGTTCAATACCCCTTGACAGTCCAAGATTTCTGGAATATTGTTTTTTTGCAGCATTGTTCCAGTGTTCATGTGTACCCAGACTTGCCATGGCTGTACCCGAATTATCCGGATCATAAATTATACCTTCCGGCCACCTGGACGGATCGGCTGCCTGGTGAAGATAATCATCAACACCATTTGAATTTGCCATGGTTTCGTAATTGTTATTGGCCGGGTTGTGACTGTAGGTCCCATTCCACTCCGTACGCAAAAAGTCATAACAAACCGACTCAAGCGCGACCTGGTCCTGGGATAAAAAAATCGAGTTAGACCAGTCATTGTAGAATGGGGGCATAAAATATTTAACCGGCACCCGGGTCTCAACCGAACCACCGCCATATAAGCCATCAACCAGGTAAAGCAGTGTATTCTGACCAAGGTATTTACTACCCATCAGGTCTACCTGGGCCCGGTATTTCTGGTAACCACCATTGGTCGCTTTTCCAACCGCTACAGGGGCTGGGAGAGAATAATGCAAATGGTGGGCATTTTTCCGGGCTTGAGATCCAAAGTGATTTTTTGCTGTAAATGAGACCCCTGCCGTGCTGTGTGGTTTAAGATTGGCCAGGTTAATCAGGTAATCGGCATTCTCAATGACATCAAACAATTTATCACTCTGGCTTTTATCAGAATAATAGAGCAGGTCATCTGCTGTCGGACTGATCAGGGTTCTTCCCTGGGTGGCAGATGATTTATCCACGTATACCACATCCGGGAATTCATTGTGCCAGGCTTCATAGTTGTAATTATAAATATGTCCTATGGGATCACCAATGGCAATGTCCTTTTGATCCACTCCAACCACGTAAACCAGTTCGCGCAAAATCTCCAGGGCAACACTCGGAAAGGTTTCAGTAGCACCATATTTTCCTTCTATAGCTCCCTTACTCTGGGTGAGTCTTTCCGGAAGACTGAATCCATTATTCTCATCAATCTTCCTGAGTGTAGTCAGAGCTGTACCCTGGTTAACTTTAATAAAAATCTTCTCACCCCTGGAATAAGGCATGTCCTTTCCGCTCTTTTTGGAATTAAAGGAGCGGAAAATAGCATCCCATGAGTCGGACAAACTTTCCTGGTCGCCCAGGATCATGATGCCATTAACAAGCATCCTGTTCACAATGCCCTGATTTGTATTTTCGGGTTTGGGGAAATCAAAAACATTGATGCAGTTTTCGTTGCTTGCTTTGGGATCCCAAACCCAGACCACACGCCCTGGATTAATACCCTTACCGCTTCCTATAGCCTGGTTGGGGCCATCATCAGGACCTGTTTTGGCCAGGTCTGCAGCCAAAGAGACAAAAGAATTCCGGCCCACGAAAACAGCCATGATCAAAATGGCGGCGAACACCAGAATGCCGGATGTGAGATAGCTGGCACGCAAAAAATTCCGTCTTGCTTTCCGGATCAATACGGCAATTCCACCCAGGCTTAGCAGGTAAACCACAAATCCTGACATGAGGGGTGCCGCCATCCTCATACAGGGGTAGCCAGCACGGGAAGGCTTGGGAATAACCCTGATTAAAAACCAGGCGGTGGAAAGAACACCTGTTACGATAAATATAAATCTGGCTGGTAGCTTATAGCTTTTCCACCAGCCAGTACTTTTAGCTGATAATCTCTTCATGTTGGATAAGTGATGCCTATGGTCTCACGGGAGTTCCATCGGGCTTCCGGACCTGGGTCCAACCATAATTATAATCCTTAAGCGGATACTTGGCGGCTTTCTCCTCATCAATATCAATCCCCAGACCAGGGGCCTCATTGACAAACATGTAGCCATCTTTAACAGTGGGTGTGCCCGGGAATACCTCAAATACCACTTCTTTCCAATGTTGGCTTTCCTGAACTCCGAAATTCCATATGGCCAGATCGATGTGCGCATTGGCTGCATGTCCCACCGGAGAAGTATCGCCAGGACCGTGCCAGGCTGTTCTCACATTGAACATCTCTCCCAGCCTGGCTACTTTCATGGCAGGAGTTATGCCCCCAATCTGGGAAATATGGCTACGAATAAAATCGTACCAGCGATTGGCGATGGGATCCACCCACTCGTGTGGATTATTCATTAATTCGCCCATGGCGATGGGTACGGCACATTGCTGCCTCAACTTGGGGAACCAGCGCATGTTTTCGGGAGAAAAGGGATCTTCTATAAAATAGGGTCTGTATTCCTCCAGCCGCTTGATCATGTCAATGGCATCCATGGGTTCGAGCCGTTCATGCATATCATGCAGAAATTCGATCTCGTCCCCAAATCTTTTACGGGCCCTTTTAAATATTTCGATCACTCCATTTTTGTATGCCTGGGCATTCAGGGTGTTATCAGTTTCTTTCCCGTAGCCATACCTTTTATAATCGGGTTCCTTGGACAGGTGAGTGGATCCATAACCTCCCAATTGAATCCTGATGTTCCGGAATCCCATCTCCTTTAGTTCTTCCACATGGTCCATAACCTTACCCGGAGTGGGCCCGGAAGCATGGGTATAACAATCCACAGCAAAACGAGCCTTCCCCCCAAGCAGCTGATATACAGGCATTCCAGCCATCTTTCCCTTAATATCCCACAGGGCCTGGTCCAGTCCGCTGAGTGCATTGTTCAGTACAGGACCGTTTCTCCAGTACGAGCTCACATAGGCGGTTTGCCAGATATCTTCAATTTGAGTGACATCCTTATCCTTGCAAAAGGGATCCAGGAAGTCGTTTATGGCAGCCACAACCGGACTGATCCTCTGGGTGAAAGTCGCACAACCAATGCCATACAGTCCGGCTTGGTCGGTCTCCACCTTCACTATGACCAGTCCCGTACCGTAAGGAGCAGTGGTGATGGCTCTTACTTTTTTGATCTTTACCTTCTGAAGATTCAGCTCCCCTCCCGGCGGTTTCCAGCCTACAGGTACAGGTCTGTCTTTTTGAACATCACCCCCACCCATTTTATTAAGATCAGAGGTACAGGCCGCCAGAGGAAGCAAGGCCATGGTTTTCAATAAATCTCTCCTGTTTCCCATTGAATTTTCTTATTAAGAGAATACTCTTTTATAATTTTCGACTACCATCCCGGCATAGGGTTTGGCCATCGCGACCAACTTTTCCTTATCTGATTCAGAAAGCTTTTTCAAATTATTCAGAACGGCAACATTCTCGTCCAGTTCATAGAGGAACCTGCAACCACTGCACAGGGAAGATACCGGGAGCGAATACACATATTGATGCAAATTGGCCAGGGTCAGATCACTCAGGCCCACCACATCGGGTATATCTTTGGTATCAATATCCTGGGGCGTTGTATCAATACGTCCCCCCAACATGCTTCCTCCTGCCATGGTCTTCATGGCAATCACACCGTATTCCTTTTCAAGAAGCGCAGGAAGTGCGTTCTTTTCGAAGGACTCAAAACTTGGGTCACACACATTCAATGGCATCTGACAGGTATCCAGTTCAAGACCTCTCTTATCAAGAAAATCAAGGAAATGCGTTACCATAACAGGATTCTGATGTCCTGTGAATCCAATGTATTTAGCCTTGCCCTGCTCCTTAGCTTCCAGAAAAGCATCCAGCACACCAGCGTTGATTCTTTTATCCACATCCTCGGGACTTCCCAGGGCATGGATCTGCCAGAGATCCACATAATCGGTATTCAGGGCCTTCAGAGATTCGTCCAGCATTTTACGTACACCATCGCCGGTTTTCGCCGGTGCCTTTGTCATCAGGAATACATCATCCCGGTATTTGGGAGTAAGGAATTGTCCCATATATTCTTCCGACCTTCCCTTATTATATCCACGGGCATTATCGAAGAAACGTATGCCCAATTCCAATGCCCGTTCTATCATCTGCTGGGCTTCCGAGGGAACATCCGTCAGTCCCAGGTGATAACCACCCAGGCTGAAGGCAGTCACCTTCTCACCATTTCGTATCAATTGCCTCTGGGGCAGAATGTCACCCAGCCTGTCCGACTGGCCCTTACCACTCGCCCAATCCATCATAAAAGTCAACGCTGCTGCAGCACTGGCCTTCTTAATAAAATCTCTACGTGTATCCATATCTATAATTTAGTCCTAAAGTATTAAGATATGCTTAATAATCCATTAATTCCCTGCCGGGACGGTACGGATCCTGATATTTTTTAAATCAATTTGCCCGTGATTGCCCTGTATCATAATGGGACCGGGTAAGGCCGGGTCATTAGTGAAACCATCTGAAGGCCAGCATCCAAGTTCCGTTCCTGTACCCACCCTTCTTTTTCCTTCCGGTATCAGCAGCTGATCCTGAACCATAACTCCGTTCAAATAAACTGTAATCTGATAGCCCCTGATGCTGATATCAAATGTTTGCCACTCATCAGCACCCTTTGCCTGGTTGGATAAGGGAGGACTGACCGCATAGATACCTCCTAATTGGGAATGTTTTAGCTCTTCTGAGGCCGGAGCAGCTTTATCAATCTGAACCTCATAACGACCACGAAGATAAATACCGCTGTTTTCAGCACTTCGAAATTCAACATGAAGGTCAAAGTCCCTGAATTCCATATTGGATACCAGGTCTGTCCCATGCATACCTTCCCGGAGGATATTCATAATAATTCGCTCCTGGTCTTCCTTATGATCCTTTCCTACCACCCAGCAGTTATTTGCATCTGCCCTACGTGGTCGCCATAAGCCAAGAGGGTCCACTTTTACAGCCTGTACCGCTGAAGGAACGCGTGCATCGAAGAGATAGATCCAACCCTGGGATATAAGCTCATTCTGGCTGTTTTCAGCTCCGTCAAACAGGGGTCCAAAGTGCTTCTCTCTTGCATCCTGAGAATTTCCCGAAACGCTTATCAGCAGAAACACTGACAACATTAAAATTCCTTTTCTTACCATTTTCTGTGTTTTTATTTTGTGAAATATCATTCCTGAATTGGTCAAACTAATTTACAGTGAGGATTTCATAGCTGCCAGCTTGAAACTCAAATACAATGAAATCTTCTGATTTTGAAACATATGAGATCCCACCCTCAATATCCAGTGGCACTCCATCCTTCCATATTTCCTTATCATTTACGGAGATGACATTATCATGAGAGGGCTGTACCGGTACATATATCAGTGAGCTAGTAAGCTGAGGCACCACAACAGTGATCTGCATGCCGGCATCTGCCCCACTGTTCTTAAGCTTTTTCAATTCCACGCTTATATCACCGGCAACAGAAGGCACCACGCCCTTTGCCCACTCCAAATCGTAGAGGCAGGCTTGGATTTTAAATTGCTCCCAGCCAGGTAAAACAGGTTCTACTCCCAATACTTTCTCGGGCAATAGGGCTGTAGGTCCTGAACACCAGGAGTGTGAAGTGCTCCCCCAGTTCGTCCACATTTCATGCCAGGCACCATTAAAATCATCCTGTTTCATCTGCCCTCCCCAATAAGTGCGTATATAGTCAAGCGCCCACTGCCCTTCGCCTTCACTAAACATGGTGTATAGCAACCAGTAGGAGAAGGACTGTTCACATGAACGTCCCTGGCTTTTAGAAAATTCGACTACCTGGGGGATATATCCTACAGGCACCAGTCCATATTTCAGCGCATAAACCTGGGTTTGCTGTGTAATGCGAGTGCTTTGAAAGCCATCTCTGAAGGCGCCATCTTTTTCCGACCACAGGTACTTCTGGATGGAGGCCTTCATATTCTGAGCCATTTCCTCCCATTCTGCAGCCTGCTGAGGATCATCCATAATATTTCGCGCTATCCATGCTGCTGAGTTAAGGGCGCCAAAGTAGAGGCAAGAGATGCCTGTATTTTCACCATCAACATCCATGGGATAGGTATCGGGGTGATCCAGAACCACCCAACCAGGCACTTTCCCAATAAGCCCACGCTCAGCTGTAAGGTAGCCTTGAAAATACTGTATCAAATCCTTCAAATTTGGATACACCTGCTTTATAGTTTGAGCGTCATGATAATACATGAAGTATTCTTGAAGCATCAGAATCCATTCAAGCTGATAATCCGGAATGTAGGTAGATGTTGTGGGGCCAAGATGGTAGCCGGTGGGATAACGTGAACGCATGGCTCGATCCTCACTGTGACGCTGAGAAAAAGCTCCGCTTAGAATGTTGTAAGAGTGCAGTAACTGGATGTTTGAACCGAATGCATAGACTGAATAGCGCATATCATACCTGGTATCGCCGGCAATATATTGCGTTTGCTCCCTCCAGGGTGTATCCATCCAGGTATCATGAGCACAAATCTGTAAGGTCCACCTGCCAACTTCCCATATTTGATTAAGCGCTTCATCCGAGCAGGTAAAGCTGCCTGCTCGCTCTACAGGAAAGGATCGAAACTCGGCACTTACCTTATCAATTGATATCTCCGGATCCTTTTTTATGGCAAGGTAACGGAAACCACGCCATGTTATAGGCTGCCAGCTTTGAGCGCCCTCCCTGGTGATATAGGTATCGGTGAAATCGACATTGTATTTCATGCTTGGGAGGCTATCAAAATTCAATCTTTCTCCGGTTCCCAAAAGCATTTCTATACCTGCCCGCTGGGCAGAGATTGAGAAATGGGGAAATGCGCTAATCTCTTTTCCGAAATCAAACACCCGGTAGCCCTGTGTTTCCCAGGAGCTAACAGCTTCAAGCATCTCATAATACAGCCTTTGCCTTTTAACCACCACCAGCTTATTCCAGGGCGCTATGGGTGGTATTCCAATCTCTGTTGCCTGCTCCCATTGGGAATCGTCAAAGGAGTTTTGCTGCCATCCTTCAAGAGCCAGGCGTGCATCGTAGCGCTCCCTCATTCCAATGGTATGATCCACCTGGCGATGAATTGTGCCTGTATCCCATGCCT
>JAOZLK010000686.1 GCA_029934875.1 Bacteroidales bacterium
ACACTTGTAAATTTTCTCCTTGATCTTTTCATAATACACTGGTAAATTTAATTCTTAAAAATCAACTTAGCCAGTGGTCCTATTATCGGGGAGTATTATAGATCTCCTGATCACCTCGGGCCGATTCGGATTGACAAGGCAAATGGCCTGGTAATCTGATGTTTAATTCATTATTCACATTCTGGCGAAGGATGGTCAATGATTCCTTTTTTTCCAGCAGGTCAACAAAGAAATCAAGTTATCAAAAAAATAGAATTGTAAATATTTGATATAAGGTAATTATATTTTAAGAGTGTAAAAGAATGCCTAAAAAAGGCAATAGCTTACAGAGAGGTTGTTTTGTGTAAGGGAAGATTAAAGTCTTTTTTTGCTTAGGAGGTATGAGTTTTAGATGCTTTCTTGAACCTGTGAATCAGATTTTTGCCTGTAAGCACACTTGCAGTAATCACCCCGTTCAGGGGTGTTAATCCATGTGCAAAAAGGTCTTCGCCGGTAAAATAGAGGTTTTTCATGCCTGACCGGGGTGATAATTCGGGATTGAATGCTTTCTGAATATCCAGTCCAAACATGGACCCCTGATCATGGTGGGTAAAGTTTTTCACGTCCAATGGAGTAATGAGTTTGGTGTAGGCGACATGGGCCTTTATTCCCGGGAATTTTTCATCCAGGCGATCGATATAGTGCTTAGTGATCCCTTCACAAATCTGTTTATACTCATCACTATCCTGCTTCCCTTCGAATTTTGCAAAGTATTCGTACCTGGTTTCGTGATGCATTTCGGCCGTCTGGTACTCCGGCTTCTGGTATTCTTTATTCAGAAGCGAAGGGAAAGAAATGGTCAGATCATCGCAGACCCATCCTTCTTCTGTGGGATTCCGCGACATAGTGGAGGGATCACCAATTATGGTTTTGTAGGCGGTTCTGTTTACTCCAAAAGCGGAAAGATCTCCTTCAAACCCAAGCAGCAGTTCCAGTAAGGAAGGAACCGGGCTATGCTTTTCCAGGGCCTGTACCAATCGGGTGGGATGTTCCTCCCCTGGAACGAGCCTGGAGAGGGTCTCCTTAATACCAATGGAACTAATCAACTTATCTGCCAGAATTCTGCTTCCGTCTTCGGTTTCCACTCCAATGGCCCTTCTGTTTTCAAAAATAATCCGATTCACTCCGGAAGCCTTCCAGGCATCTCCTCCTGCGGATTTCACGGTGGCTAACAGAGCAGATATCAATGCTTCGCCTCCCCCATCCGGGTAATACATCCCCTTGAATTGCATGTTCTGAGCATAGGCATAAAAGGGGAAAGGTGTCTCATGGAGAGGGATCCCAAAATAGTGTGAGAAGGAGAGTAGGATGGCTCTCAGTTTCTGGTTCTCTATCTTTAGGACATCATCCATAACCTCGGTAACAGATTTATCCATATGAGGAAGCATCTTAAATGCTTTCGAAAACCAGAACATGATACGGGCTATGGCAGGCGGAAATCTTTTTGGAAGGGAAAACATTCCTGATTTCTTCTCCAGAATATGCAGGATTTTGAAGTACTCATCGATTTTCTGACTCTCGTCGGGGAACTCAGACTTCAGTTTAACAAGCAAGTTGTTCTTATCATTTACAAAGGTAAATTGATAGTCCAGCTCGGGGAAATATTTGACCTGGCATTCATCATCCAGGGGAGAGAAGCTTGTTTTCCCGCCAGTAATGGCTTTTAGGAGCTTTTGATCTACGCTGCTATTTGAATAATCACATACCCATTGTATCCCCGGGGACCAGGTCCACCTATCATCCTCAGGGTCGGTATAAGAAGCCATGGACCCGCCAAAGAAAGGATTCTTTTCCAGGACCAGCACCTTATAATTACACATGGCCAGTGATGCAGCACAAGACAGGCCGCCAATACCGGACCCAATTACAATGGCATCAAATTCTTTCTCAGACATTTTTTTACTTTTCTAAAAGATACGGATTTATAAGCTAATTCTGTAAGGACAAGTAAGGTTGGACATACCCCATTTATCCCCTTTGATTTATCTGAGTTGTAGGCTGGCACTTATGTTCAAGCGTTCAACAAGTGATATTCAATAAATAACGGGGATATATAAAATCCATAATCAATACTAATAAGTTACATCCTGGTGTAGAGGTTACCATCGTGTGACTTGCTAAGAATCAGAAAAAGGGGCAAGTGAAAGGCTTGAAGTGAATTCGCATGTCCAGATTTGGCTAAAATTTGGGGTATGTCCATCAAGTAAGGGATTTGACAGCCGCTATTTGCATTAAAGTGTAAGAAGGTTTAAAATGGAGTTTGTGCTTTTTCCTCCTTCACCGGAATAAGATATGTCACCTTAATGTTTCAGTGCTGTTTAAGGTCAGCAAGGATTTCCTGATCCCTTCCAAAATAGACATCAGTGGGGGTCACATTATTCAATGATTCATGATATCGATGGTTGCGGTGAGAGAAATAATTTGTGTAAAGCTGTTCCTCCACGAAAGGCTAAGTTTTCAGATAGAAATTTTTCAGAATAGATTTCCACCAGTGATCTGCTCATCAGTTTTCCATGGAACGATACTTCCCAGAGTTTTTCCGCCAAATGCTCCTTTTTTAAAGAATTTTCAAGAATATAGCCGAGTCTCTGAATTGTGGCTACTGAGAATGATTGAACTAACTTAGGTTCACGGAAAGAAAAGTAGTTTCTGGAGGCATTACAGGGGTGAGTGAATACCGTCAAGGAATGGGAATAAAGGAGGATTCACCCAGCTGAATGTTTATTTTCTTTAGTCTCAATTTGTATTTTTTGCACCGGTAAAGGAACCGGGATACCTGC
>JAOZLK010000687.1 GCA_029934875.1 Bacteroidales bacterium
ACACCCGAATGATTCCGGCCGAGTCAGTCAGATCGTAGATCTGACAGGCCAGCTCCTGGCACTTCTGAGACAGGGCATCGGGTATTTGCGCGGGTGTAATTTCTTCTGCCTTGCCAACAGTGTATTTGGCTTCATAATCGAAGAATTCGTTCTTTGGAATTACCTCGGTTACAGGCAGAACGGTAAATTTACCGCCACTTTTAAATACGCCGCAGGTGATTTCTCTCCCCTTAATGTAACGTTCTATGATTACTTCCCGATCCTCTTTCATGGCTTCTTCAACGGCAGGCGAAAGCTCCTCCATCCTAACAACTTTTGCAATTCCCAGGCTTGATCCACCGCTGTTAGGTTTTACAAAACAGGGAAGACCCACATGCTCGGCGATTGCCTCCAGGTCCATATCCATATCCTTCCTTACGAGATCAGCCTCGGGGGTAAGAATTTTAAGCTGTTTCAGAAAAGTTTTGCAAGTGTATTTATTGAAGGTCAGAGCCGAAGAAAGGTGATTGGATCCACTGTAGGGAATGCCGATCATATCAAAATATCCCTGTAATTTGCCATCCTCACCCGGGGTGCCGTGAATGATATTCCAGGCAAATTCGAAGCTAACATCACCCTGGGGACCTTTAAAACCAAAAAGGTTCTTATCCAGGGGTATTTTCCTGGTTTCGGTGTGAACCAGCCACTCTGCCCCCGTAACCACAACTGTGTAACAATTATGCCCCGCCTTTTCCAGCCACTGTGATACCTGTTCGGCGCTCTTCACCGAGATCACTGATTCCGAAGAATCTCCACCTGTAAAAATTGCTATGTTCATGGATCTCTCTGCTCATTTATACTTAAAGTTACGATCTTTTAAACGATTTCAGAGGACTATGGGGGGGCTCATTTTGACGAATGCGTCCATTCATCCATGAAAGTTTCTGTTGAATAGATAATCGTATCTTATTGAGTGGTTCTTCCGTCAATGTAGGTTCGCCATTTCCTCAGGATTTCTGCAAAGCCTGCATGGAGTTCAGAATCATAAGAAACATTTTCACCCGACCCGGGGTGGACAAACCCCAGGGTTTTGGCATGAAGGGCCTGCCCGGGGATCAGGTTAAAGCAGTTTTGCACAAACTGTTTGTATTTTGTGAAGGTAGTCCCGCGAAGTACCGTAGCTCCTCCATACTCCGGATCATTGAAAAGCGGATGGCCTATGTATTGAAAATGGGCCCTGATCTGGTGGGTTCGCCCTGTCTCCAAACGGCATTCCACCAGGTTTACATATCCCAGTCGTTCCAGTACCCTGTAGTGGGTAATGGCCACTTTTCCATAGTCGCCCTCAGGGAAGACCATCATTTGTTTCCTGTTTTTCGGGTTGCGGCCAAGGTTTCCCGTGATGGTCCCCGCATCCTCTTTCAAATCCCCCCAAACCAGGGCATGGTAGGTACGGGTTGAGGTTTTATTGAAGAATTGAAGTGCCAGTTTATTAAGGGCAATATTATTCTTTGCCACCACCAGCAGCCCTGATGTGTTTTTATCAATCCGGTGTACCAGGCCCGGGCGCTCTTCTCCACTGCTGAATAGCTCATTGTCCTTGAGATGATACATCAATGCGTTCACCAGGGTTCCGGAATAGTTTCCATAACCTGGGTGAACAACCAGCCCGGAAGGTTTATTGACGACGATGATATCCTGGTCTTCATGGGCGATGTTCAGTGGGATATCCTCTGGTATAAGCTCGATTTTCCTGGGCGGATGAGGCAGAACAATACTGATAATGTCGCCTGGTTTAACTTTATAATTGGGTTTAACAGGAAGCTCATTTGCCAGGATGTTACCGGCTTTGGCTGCCGACTGTATCCTGTTTCGAGAGGTGCTTTCCAGGCGATTGGAGAGGAACTTATCGATTCTCAGTACGGTTTGTCCCGGGTCAGAAATAAATCTGAAGTGTTCAAAAAGTTCGTTGTTTTCGCTTTCGCTGTCCCGGCTGTTCATATTCTATTTATTGATTAGGACTTTCGCATGGAAGACCTTTCCGGGCGAATACAGTTTCAAAAAGTAGATTCCTCCAGGTACAGTACTTACATCCATATAGCCGTCGCGGATTACCTGCTGCCGGGCCAACCTGCCTGAAGCATCAAAGAGATCTGCCCGGAGGTCTGCACCAGAGAATTCGTCCGGGATACTTATATAGAGATGGTCTGTGGCGGGATTGGGATAGACATGAAGCGTCCGGGAAGCAATATCGGATTCTGATATTCCCACAGTTTCATCATAGATGAAGGGCCTGAGAAGGGCTACCCCGGGGGCATTTGACTCTCTCCAAAATCCCTGGAAATTATAAAACATTACATGGGGCGAGGGCCGGTTGTTCTTGTCAAGCCCCACATTCAGCAAATACTGGTTATATTGCCTCCATCCCACGTAAAAGGTTCCCTCTACCGGAACAGGTTCCGAAAAATAGTAGCGCACGGATCCCGGAAACTGTCCTGGATAGTCAGGAGTGTAATCAGCTTCGTCTTCAAAGAGTACGGTGCCAGGCACACCTCCATTGTCACTCCATACGATAAATTTGAAATAGTAATCCAGGTTGAGGGAGTCTCTAATCTGGTTAAAGCTGATATCCACACCTCCCAGCCGATCGGCCTTGTAGGAGTAATACTTCACTGCCACGCTGCCGTTCTTTGTACCCTGGGCCCTTAATCCGTAGCCGGCTTCCGCGGTGCCGTCATCGTAGGAATAATAGTCATTGAACAGCTGGTCATAAAAGACGGTGTCGTTAACTTTTGGATCTATGTCATCGGTTCGCAGGGAGGCCTTAATCCGGACAATGG
>JAOZLK010000688.1 GCA_029934875.1 Bacteroidales bacterium
TGCATCACAAAACTACTTATGGGGAAAGCGTCCTCCACGAATAAACTAAAAATCATAAACGATCCGGTCTACGGTTTCATTAAGATACCCTATGATATTGTTTATGACCTGATCGAGCACCCCCTGTTCCAAAGATTGCGCCGGATCAGGCAGCTTGGGCTCACCTCCTATGTCTACCCGGGAGCTAACCATACCAGGTTTCAGCATGCTGTGGGAGCCATGCACCTGATGGGGCAGGCCATTGAGGTGATCCGCTCCCGGGGCCACGAGATTACCGATGACGAGGCCCGCGCCGTAAGTATTGCCATCCTGCTTCATGATATTGGACATGGCCCCTTTTCCCATTCCCTGGAGAACAGCCTGATCAGGAACACTTCGCACGAAAGCATCAGCCTGATGTTCATGGAGCAGCTGAATGATGAATTCGGGGGTAAACTGGGAAAAGCCATACGGATTTTCAAAAACGAATATCCCAAACGCTTCCTTCACCAACTGGTTTCCAGCCAACTGGACATGGACCGCCTGGATTATCTGAGGCGAGACAGTTTTTTCACCGGCGTCACCGAGGGAGTCATTGGCTCGGACAGGATTATCAAGATGCTGAATGTGGTGAATGACCAGCTGGTGGTGGATGAAAAAGGGATCTATTCCATTGAAAAATTCCTGATTGCAAGGCGGCTCATGTACTGGCAGGTTTACCTGCACCGGGCGGTTGTAAGTTCAGAGCAACTCCTGGTGATGATGTTAAAGCGTGCCCAGAAACTGGTGGCCGATGGCCAGGAGCTGTTTGCCACCCCGGCCCTTGCATTTTTTCTTGATGACAGTCCCGGGAAATTTAAGCAGTCGAACCAGAAGTTTTTCCTGAAACAATTTGCCCTCCTGGATGACAACGACATCCTGGCCTCGGCAAAAGTCTGGTGCATGCATTCCGATAAGGTACTGTCTGTTTTATCAGCAGGGTTGGTAAACAGGGACCTTTTCCGGGTCCAGCTGAATAACAGCCCTTTTGAAGACAAAATGGTTAAAAACCTAAGAAAGCAAGTGGCACAACAACTTTCCATTTCCGAGTACGAGGCATGCTACCTGGTTGTTTCTGACAGTGTTAGTAATTACGCCTATACCGACATGGATGACCGGATTTCAATCCTGGACAAGGGCGGACGGATCAAAGATATAGCTGAGGCCTCCGATATGCTGAACATAGCGGTTCTTTCGAAAACAGTAAGAAAGTATTTCCTCTGTTTTCCCAGGTTTATAAAAGAAATAGTAGATTTAAACATATAACATAAGCACAGAATGGATTTTACGGCAAATATAATAGCGGAGTTTCTGAAAGGGACGGTGGAGGGAGATCCTGAAGCCAAAGTGAGCGATGTGTCGAAGATTGAAGAAGGAAGACCCGGGACCCTTTCCTTCCTGGCCAATCCCAAATACGAGAAGTTCCTGTACGAAACTCAATCAAGCGTCGTTATCGTTAACAAAGATTTTCAGCCTCAGCAAGAAATTGGGGCCACCCTCATCCGGGTAGAGAATGCATATGAAGCCTTTGCCGACCTGCTTCACCTTTACGAGCAGAACAAACCCAAAAAAAACGGGATCAGCAAACTGGCCAGCATAGCAGAGACAGCCGAAGTAGGAGAGAATGTCTACATGGGAGAATTTACAGTTGTTCATGAGCATGCCAGGATCGGAGACGGGGTACTCATGTATCCCCAGGTATATATAGGTGACAATGTAAAAATTGGAGCCGGTACCATCATCCATTCGGGCGTAAGCATTTATGAAGGCTGCGAAATCGGGGCACACTGTGTAATCCACTCGGGGGTCGTGATTGGAAGTGACGGCTTTGGATTTGCACCCAACCAGGATAACAACTACAAGAAAATTCCGCAGGTGGGGGTTGTCATAATTGAAGATCACGTGGAGATAGGGGCTAACAGCACCATTGACAGGGCCACCATGGGTTCCACAATTATTCGAAAAGGAGTGAAACTGGATAACCTGATCCAGATCGCTCACAATGTTGAAGTGGGCGAGAACACAGTAATGGCTGCTCAATCCGGGATTGCAGGGTCCACTATAGTTGGGAAAAATTGCATGATTGGTGGACAGGTAGGAGTTATCGGGCATCTCACAGTTGCCGATGGAGTAAAAATTGCAGCCCAGTCAGGTGTAACCAAAAGCATCAGGGAAGACAAGGCCGTTGTACAGGGCACGCCGTCATTCGAATTAGGTCATTACCAGCGCTGTTACGTGCTGTTCAGGAATCTGCCTGACTTAAAGAACCAGATCAACGAACTGGAACGTAAAGTTTCTGAGCTTACACAATAACAAGCATTTAGGTTCGTCATTATTTTGTATATTGCGGCGCTTTTTTCAGAAATGATCTACAGATATTAATATATGGCAGAAAAACAGAGAACCCTGAAGGCCCCTATCAAATTCACCGGCAAAGGATTGCACACCGGTGTAGAGGTAAACATGACCTTTATGCCGGCTCCCGACAGCCATGGTTACATTTTCAAACGTACAGACCTGCCCGGACAACCCCTGATCAATGCATTTGCAGAAAATGTTGTGGATACATCCAGGGGCACAACCATTGAGGAGAATGGCGCTTCTGTTTCAACCATAGAGCATGTCCTGGCTTCCTTTGTGGGGATGGGTATTGATAATGTGCTTGTGGAGGTTGATGGCCCCGAGGCTCCCATCCTTGACGGGAGTGCAAGGGACTTCGCAGAGGCCATTGAGAAAACAGGGGCAGTGGATCAGGAAACCAATCGAAAGTATTTCATCCTGAAGGAGAAGCTGGAGTATT
>JAOZLK010000139.1:0-7023 GCA_029934875.1 Bacteroidales bacterium
AAAGCTCTCGAGTAAATTGCTCACTCTCAAAAGGCCCGATATCCATGAGAACTATCTTGCCCTCGGCATCAAAAAACTGGTGGTATTTAAGGTCTCCTGTAACAAAAACATCGGCTCCAGAGCCAATGGCTCTTTTAATCAGGAAAGAACCTGCACCCCCACAGAGCGCAACCTTTTTCACCTTTTTGCCAAGCAACTCTGTATGCCTGATAAGCTCCAGCCCAAAGCGATCCTTCACAAAATTCAGAAAAACCTCTTCATCCATCCCATCCTCAAACTCGCCCACCATGCCCATACCAACTTCCGGGTTGCTATTCTCCAGCGGATAGACATCATAGGCCACCTCTTCGTAAGGATGAGCAGCATTCATGGCCTGAACTACCTTGTTCAGAAGATGAGCGGGTACAATGGTCTCCACCCGTGTCTCAGCTTCAGTATGCAAAACGCCAGGCGTACCCACAAAGGGATCGGTACCCTCACCCCCCCTGAAGGTCCCCTTCCCATCCAGGTTAAAGCTGCATTGATCATAGGCTCCGATCTGTCCTGCACCTGCTTCAAACATGGCCTCTCTCACCTGCCCGACTTGATCTGCGGGCACGAAAACCACCAATTTCTTCAGAAGACCCTTTCTGGGCTCAAGGATCCTCAGCTTACTGAGACCAAGGCGGGCAGCCATGGCCTTGTTCACCCCTTCCGGGATGGAATCAAAATTTGTATGAGCACTGTATATGGCAATTCCATCCCGAATGCATCGGCTTACTATTCTTTCGGGGGCCGTTCGGCCTGTGAGGGATTTCAATCCGACAAAGATCACCGGATGGTGAGATATGATCAGGTTATATCCAAGTCGCACCGCCTCTTCCACTACTTCTTCTGTGACATCCAGTGTAATCAGGATCCCGTTAACCTGCATATCAGGGTCTCCAAGCTGGAGGCCTGAATTATCATAGGACTCCTGGTACGAGAGTGGAGCCAGGCGCTCGAAAATCCCGGTAATCTTCTTTAGCTTAATCATGATTAAAGGTTTTCCCTGACCTCGATGAGCAGGTCCTTGATATTCTCCAGCGATTTTACAATCTCGAAATTGTGCTCCGTATCCTCCTTGTTCTCCTTCATTTTCTGCTTGGCTCCCTTGAGGGTCATCCCGCGCTCCTTTACCAGGTGGAAGATAATGTGGAAATTATCAATGTCCTTCTTGGTGAAAAGCCGGTTCCCCTTCTTGTTCTTCTTGGGCTTGATGATCTCAAACTCCTTCTCCCAGAAACGGATCAGTGAGGTATTCACTTTGAACATCGTAGCAACTTCACCAATGGAGTAATAGAGCTTCTCGACTTTAACTTCCTTGTATGGCATATTCCGGGATTTCAGGTAAACGCTTACCAATTTAGGAAAAAGGAGTCGGAAATCAAATTCCCACCACCCTTATTTCCCTGTAATAGAGCCATCCACGCCAATGACCAGATTCTGCTCCGGAAAATCGGCTGTGTTCAGCTCAATGAGCTTGTGAATAGCCCTCTTCCTGGGGTCCGGCCTCGGGCCACCCTCACCGGGCTGGTAAACAGGAACTACCTCACCTGATAAAAATTCACCCTCCCGGTTTACATTTACCTTTACGATGGGAGCGATCCCATTGGGTCCCGAAAGGTTAAAACGCCGGTAAGTGGCAAAATTACCAAGGCTGTAACAGATAAGTCTGTCCTTGTACAGTTCCAGGGCACGTGTCACATGGGGCCCGTGACCGAAAACCACATCGGCACCCGCATCAATCACATCATGTGCAAAGCGGTAGACGCTTCCCCTGTTGTAACCCAGGTATTCCTCATCACCCCTGACTACATGTTGGTGATCTTTTCCCTCGCCTCCACCATGAAAGGAGATAATCACCACATCGGCAATCGAATCGAGCATTTTTGTTATCCTGGCTGCCCCACGATAATCCTTCATATCCATGGTTCCCTTATTGGGTGCAAAGGCAGCAAACCCGTATGTTAACCCTCCCTTCTCAAAAATGGTCCACGGGTGGGTAGCGAAGCCGGCATAGGCGATCCCCAGTGAGTCCAGGATCAGTGCAGTGTTCTCCCTTCCCTCCCAGCCAAAATCATTTACATGGTTGTTGGCCACACTCATCACATCATATCCTGCGTCAACGAGGCAGGCAGCAAAATGCTCGGGCATGCGAAATACATAACATTTGGTGGTATCCTTGCATCCTTTGGGTGTACCTCCCCCATTACCAAATCCACCTTCCAGGTTTCCGAAGAGCACATCGCCCGACTGAAGGATATGATGCACCGGCCTTAAGAGTGGGGAGCAATCCTCTCCCGGGGGAAGGTATGTTGTAGAAGGATAATTTGTCCCGAGCATGATATCACCTGTCCCAATAATGCATATTGTGTCCTTCACAGCTGGCAGGGATGCTTGCTCCCTTACCCTGGCTGAAGTGTCAATGGAAATAATAATTGAAAGCGGGGCAACGTTTACTGCGATGGGAAGAGGTCCTGGCGGGATCCGGCCGGGCCAGGTAAGAGAATCAGTCACAGAGGAATCAGCCAGTATTGAATCGATAAGTCTTGAATCCAGATGTATTGAATCCAAAATTGCCTCCCTCTCCACCACCAGTGTATCGCCAAGGTAGAGGGTGGTGGTGACCAGGGTATCCTGGGCATTCAGTGCGAAGGAGCAGATAAGGAGGAATGCGGCAAGTATCTTGTACATTCCGGTCACAGAAACTTAATTAATATCGAAAGATTGGTCGGCCTGGGAGAGCAATCCGATCATCCGGTCATATTCTTCGGGGGAGAGGTCGTTTGCATAATAATTTATGGGGTCAACAGGCCGGCCATTCACATGGACCTCGTAATGGAGATGTGGGGCCTTGGATAGTCCCGTAGAACCAACCTTAGCAACCACTTCACCCCTCTTCACCTCCTGTCCCGGCTTCACAAGGACCTCATCACAGTGCCCGTACAGGGTGCTGTAACCAAAGCCGTGATCCAGCAGTACTTTTTTACCAAATCCTCCGGCCCTGTAACCTGCCTGGAGGACCACACCATCAGCTGTGGCATAAATGGGGGTCCCACGCCGCGCCGAGAGATCGATCCCCTCATGGAGCCTGACCACCTGCAGGATGGGGTGATATCTCATGCCAAAGGAAGAACCAAAGCGAGTGAGGTCCTTCCTGCTTATGGGCTGAATGGCAGGCCTGGCAGCCAGTCTCTCTTCCTTGGTTGCGGCCATTTCAATCACCTCATCAAAGGAGGTGGATTGAACCACCAGTTTACGCTCCACAAGGTCAATGTTGAAATTAGTTTTGATAAGCAAATCAGAATGTTGATAGTTTCTTAAGGATGCATACTTTTCTGAACCACCCACACCAGCCATACGTTGTGTTAGGGGCCATGGATCCTGTTCAAAATAGACCCGGTAAATCTCATCATCGTGGCGGGCAATATTTCCCAATGCCTTTTCCAGTTGCTCCACATCCCGGTTCATGAGTTCCATCTCGTACACCACCTCCTGCTGAGTAGCAATAAGCGACTCTGTACGAGGCGATTCCATGTGATGATCACGCAGGCTTAGTATGGAAAATGCAAATAGCGATGTGAGTCCGGCAAAGAGCAGAAACTGAAGAAATTTATTCCTCTTCGAGGGTAGAATCCTCTGGTAGGTAAGCGTATTGGGGTCAAACTTAAATCGGTCCATTCTCTGCAATATACAAAATTAGCAATCTTAATCAAACGACTGCCCCGTCATCATCGAGGTCAGTATTACCTGGTCATATTCCTGGGGGCTGAGTTCCAGGAAGAAAAAATTAATGGGATTCACAGCTTCTCCATTCAGCCGCACCTCGTAATGCAGATGCGGGGCCACACTCAGTCCGGATTCTCCTACGGTACCAATCACTTCACCCCGCTTCACAGTCCTACCCTGTCGGGTTGATAATTCATCCATGCAGGCGTAGAACGTTTTGTAACCAAAGCCGTGATCGATCACAATCCGGTTTCCCAGTCCGCGAGCCGATCTGATTACACTTTCCACCCTTCCATCGCCCGTGGCCATAACAGGAGTCCCTATGGGAGCTGAAAAATCGATCCCCGAATGCATCTTCATAATTTTATAGATGGGATGGATGCGGTGTCCGTAGCCGGAGGCAATCAGGGAAAGGTCAGGATTGTTGATGGGTTGAATAGCCGGGATGGCAGGCAGCATCTCCTTCCGGTTTTCACCCTTAATCATCAGTACATCATAATGGTGAGACGTTTTGGCATTGTTCCTCATGAGTGAATCCGACTTCCGGGCGGTATAATATACCACATCCTCATTACTGGAGCGAAGCAGGTTTTGATAGGTCATGCCCGAACGGGGAAACTCCTCGGGCTCCACGGGCTCGGTCTCAAAAATAACCCGGTAGATGTCCCTGTCGATCCGTTGAATCTCCTGCATAACCGTATCGACACGGCTTTTTCTTTCACTGAGGGCCAGGTACTGCTCTTCCAATATCTCATTCTCCCGCCTGATCTGTCGCTCCCTGGGGGTGTCAAAAAAGAGAGAGTAGACCACATTCAATAGCAAGGCCATCACCAGGATGGCAAAAACATAGATCACAACCCGCCAGATGCGACTGCCAAGGCTTTTGTCCAGCTTTCTGTAGGAGAGTTCCTCAGGATTGAATTTGAATTGCGATTTCGCCATTCAACAGATCTTTTCGCGATACATAAATTAATATGTCGCGAAAATAGCAAAATTATCCCAGAAATTTATTTCTGACTGTATGCCTGGGGCTGGTATGATGCAGAAGTGGAGGATACTTTTGAAGCCAGCAGGGTGTACTCTTCAGGAGAAAGGTTTTCGTAGAAGAAAAACATAGGATTAACGGGGTGACCATTTTTATTTATTTCGTAATGAAGATGGGGACCGGTGGAGCGACCTGTATTACCCATGGTGCCAAGTACCTCGCCTCTTTTTAACTTTTGCCCGGACTTAACCAGTATCTCCTGCAGGTGGGCATACCTGGTGGTATAACCAAAACCATGATCCACAATGACCTCTTTTCCATACCCGGAGCGGTTAACCCTGGCCTTCACAACAACTCCGTCACCAGAAGCATGGATATCCAGACCAAAGGGACCGGCCAGGTCGATGCCATGATGAGCTGTTCTTCTCCCGTTGAAAGGATCCTTCCTGTAACCATAGGAAGAGGTGATCCAGAAGGGATCGGCCGAAGAGATAGGATTTATGGAGGGTTTACTGGCCCTGAATTGCTTGTTGCTAACCGCCTCTTCCAGCACATTCTCAAGGCTGTTTTCCTGTATCATAATACGGCTCGAAATCTTATCGATCCGCTGAGTAACATTCCGAACCAGTCCGGGTTCCCGGATATTGGCAAACTGATTGTATGAATCGGCCCCTCCTGTACCTGCATCCCTGATGGAAGATGGAACAGGCTCCAGGCTCAGGATGGAGCGGTAAAAACCTGCATCCCGCATACGCAATTCGGAGAGTTGGGACTCAACAAGCTGAAGATTGCTGTTCATAGCCACATAATCGGAACGCAACTGGGCGTTCTCCTGCTCATAAATGATTTGTCTTGGTGTGGGACTGAAGTGCTCGAAGCTATACCTCAAAAACACCGCCAGGGCCACCAATCCAAAGCCAAAAACCATGGAATAACGAAACCACTCCCTCCTCGACAAGCTAACTCGCTCTACACGAAGTGTTTCAGGATTAAAATAATATCTCTTGGCAAACAAATTCATAATTATGAGCGCATAAAAATAAAAAACCACACTTAATTTCCCAACTATTAGTCAAAAAAATTATTTTTGCATCTCTAAGGGATTTTAACGTAACTTCCTCTTACATGTTACATTTTGACTGCAAAAAATAAAATTGACAAATGACTTCCAAAGATATACGAAGCGCTTTTTTAGGCTTTTTTGAAGAAAAAAAACACCAGGTTGTTCCCTCGGCTCCCATGGTTCTGAAGAACGATCCTACCCTCATGTTCACCAATGCGGGCATGAATCCCTTCAAGGACATATTCCTGGGGAACCGGAAGCCGGACTCCAGGAGGATTACTGACACACAAAAGTGCCTTCGGGTTACCGGCAAACACAACGACCTGGAAGAAGTGGGTCATGACACCTACCACCATACCATGTTCGAAATGCTTGGGAACTGGTCCTTTGGGGACTATTTTAAAAAGGAGGCCATTGAGTGGGCCTGGGAATTTTTAACTGGCCGGATGAAGCTTGATCCCGAGCGTATTTATGTCACCGTATATGAAGGTGATAAGAAGGATGGGCTTGAGCGGGACCAGGAAGCAGCTGATATCTGGGCAAAGCTCCTTTCTCCACAGCGCATCCTTGATGGATCGAAAAAAGACAATTTCTGGGAGATGGGCGAAGTCGGTCCGTGCGGACCCTGTTCCGAGATCCACATCGACCTGCGCGATGAGGTCGACCGTAAAAAGGTGGGCGGTGCAAAGCTGGTAAATAAGGACCACCCGCTGGTGATTGAAATCTGGAACCTGGTATTCATCCAGTTCAATCGCAAAAAAAGTGGCCAACTGGAAAATCTTCCTGAGAAGCATGTGGATACAGGTATGGGATTTGAAAGGCTGTGCATGGCCCTGCAGGGTAAAAAATCCAATTACGATACCGATGTATTTCAGCCCATCATTAGCGCCATGGCAAAAAACACGGGTCATGTTTACGGCGAGGATCATATGTCCGACGTGGCCATGAGGGTGGTGGCCGACCACCTGAGGGCCATTTCCTTCTCCATTGCCGACGGACAACTTCCTTCAAATAATAAGGCCGGATATGTGATTCGCCGGATTCTCAGGCGCGCGGTTCGCTATGGCTTTACCTACCTCGATCAGAAGGCACCTTTTATAAACGAACTGGTTCCGGTGCTGACCTCCACCATGGGTGATAGTTTTCCCGAATTGCAGGCCCAGCAGGAATTGATACAGAAGGTGATCCGCGAGGAAGAGCAATCCTTCCTGTCCACCCTGGAAAC
>JAOZLK010000139.1:7123-9274 GCA_029934875.1 Bacteroidales bacterium
GATGACAAGGAGGAGTTTGTGGGTTACGACTGGCTTTCCCTCGATGTGAAAATCACCCGTTACAGGAAGGTAGTTGCCAATAAGAAAGAGTTATACCACCTGGTATTTAATCTCACACCCTTCTATGCCGAAAGCGGTGGTCAGATAGGCGACAGGGGCTTTATTGAAGCCGGTGGAGAAAAGACCGAGATAATCGATACCAGGAAGGAGAATGAGCTGATCATCCATATCGCAAAGAAACTCCCTTCCGACCCATCTGCCACTTTTCACGCCCAGGTAAATACCGACCGGCGTCTGAAGACCTGCAACAGCCACACCGCAACCCACCTGATGCATCATGCTCTAAGAGAGGTGCTCGGTGAACATGTGGAACAGAAAGGCTCACTGGTGGAACCCGGCATCCTGCGCTTCGATTTCAGTCATTTCCAGAAAATGAGCAACGAAGAGATGCGGGCGGTGGAACACAGGGTGAACAGTATGATCCGGCAAAACAGCGAGATCGAAGAGCACCGTTCCCTTCCCATGACCAAGGCCCGGGAGATGGGTGCCATGGCTCTTTTCGGGGAGAAATACGGCGATGCAGTCAGGGTAATCCGCTTTGGCGACTCGGTGGAGCTTTGCGGGGGAACTCACGTGAAGGCCACCGGGCAAATTGGTGTTTTCCGGATTTTCAGAGAATCATCCATTGCAGCAGGCATCAGGCGGATCGAGGCTCTTACAGGTGATGTTGCTGAACGTTATATCGATGAGAGCATGGATATGATGCGACAGATTGCATCATCCTTCGAAAAACAGAACGACCTGGTAAAGGCGGTTAAAGGCGCTGTTGAAGAGAATAGTAAGCTGGCAAAACAGGTGGAACGCTTCCAGCAAAATATGCTGGGTATAATTGCAAAGACCCTGGAAGATAAGCTGGAACGGATTGGGGATAATGGAATGACCATATCAAGGGTTGATGTGGATAAACCCTCACAACTAAGGGACATTTCTTTCCAGATCAGGTCCAGGTACCCCAATTTAAGCCTTGTACTTGGAGCAGAGATCGAAGGCAAGGCCCACCTTTCTGTTATGCTTTCCGACAAACTCATCAAAGATGCCGGTCTGAATGCTTCGCAGATAATCCGTGAGATTTCCGTTGAGATCCAGGGCGGCGGCGGCGGTCAGCCCTTCTTCGCCACGGCTGGCGGAAAAAATCCTTCTGGAATCGACAAGGCACTAAGCAGGGCACGTACATTAATTGTGGAGGCACTCAGCTAAATAATGAGGCTGATCCTCCTCATTCTGCTTGCCAGCCTCGCAGGCCGGACCAATGGCCAGGAGAGCGAAGCGCTCAGTCCGCTTCAATCTTTCGACCTGCATGAGGATCTGAATGAAAGCTCGGGCCTGATTCACTGGGAAGGTTCACTATGGACCCACAACGACAGCAGGGACAACACCCTCTACAGGATTGACCCGGCCAGCGGAAAGATTACAGACAGGATTCTCCTGGAAGGAATGGTAAACACCGACTGGGAGGATATGGCCCAGGACAGGGATTTCATTTATATAGGTGATATAGGCAACAACAGCGGCAACAGGAAGGACCTTCATATCCTGCGCATTAGCAAAGAATCCCTTGAAAAGGATATGCTTCAAATAGACAGCATCTCTTACAGCTATGAAGACCAGGAGGATTTTACACCCCGCCCCCAGGCCACCGATTTCGATTGTGAGGCAATAATCATCCACCGGGGACAAATTTTCCTTTTCACAAAGGAGTGGATCAGTGCAGGCACTACTGTATATACCCTGCCTGTCAGCTCCGGGAATCACGTGGCCAGGAAAGTCTCAAGCTACCCGGTCGAAGGGCTCATCACGGGTGCGGATATTTCTGCTGACGGATCTATGATCATCCTCTGCGGATACTCTTCTCTGATCCAGCCTTTTCTATATGTCATGAAGGACCCTTCCGGAAAAGGATTTGAGAAGGAGGACCTGTTCGGGGGAAGCCTGCAGAGAATCCCACTTGCCCTGCCCTACTTCCAGGTGGAAGGCATTGCCATCAAAAACGAAAAAGATATTTTTATCTCAAACGAATATCTCAGGCTCGGTTCCCTGGTCCAGGTTCGCCAACAAGTCCACAGGCTTCAATTGGATTAATCAGAACTATTT